>JANYLD010000404.1 GCA_025363835.1 Armatimonadota bacterium | reverse complement strand
TCATCGAGGCGCATGAGAATAAGTCGCTCGCGGCTCTCATCGCTCCCAGCCTTCGGTCGCTTCTCTTGGACCTTGATCGGGTTGCCAGCGCGGGGGCCAAGGTCAAGCGGGGCTTGGCCGTGTTAAGCGGCTTTCTGGGGGCGCTCAAACTTACGGTGGGCGAGGTCAGTTTTAGCCTTGATATCGAGCCCGTAAAAGGGGTTGCCGACAGTGGCGACCTGGAGGCCGATCTACCCGATCTCTTCGTGGCTGTCGCGCAAGCGGCGGAAGAGAGGCAGACAGCGGTGGCCGTTCTCGTCGACGAGGTCCAATATCTCAGCCAAAAAGAGCTCGGCGCCCTCATCATGGCGATGCACAAGATCCAACAGAATCAGCTTCCGCTCGTTCTGCTCGGGGCCGGCCTCCCGATCCTCCCTGGGTTGGCAGGAGAATCAAAGTCGTATTCCGAGCGGCTGTTCAGCTTTCCGGACATCGGCGCGCTCTCTGAGAAGGACTCTGCTAAAGCGCTTCAAGACCCCGCCAAAGAAGCGGGCGTCTCCTTTGAGCCGGCCGCTCTGAAGGAGATCTTCCGCCTCACAAAGGGCTACCCGTATTTCCTTCAGGAGTGGGGCTACCAAGCCTGGAACCACGCCGCAGGCAGCCCCATCACCTCGCAGGTCGTCAAGGAGGCGACCTCGGCAGTCATTCCGCGGCTGGACGCGAACTTCTTCCACGTCCGGTTCGACCGGCTGACACCAAGCGAGAAACATTTCCTCCGGGCCATGGCCGAGCTCGGCCCCGGTCCTCTGCGCACAGGAGATATCGCGGACACCCTTGGGCAGCGGGTTACGAGTCTTGGTCCGGTGCGCGCCAAGCTCATTAAGAAAGGCATGATCTACAGCCCCGCGCACGGAGACATTGCTTTTACTGTCCCACTTTTTGACGAGTTTATGAAAAGGGCGATGCCTGACCTTAAGGGGTGAAGTGAAGATATGGAAGTTGAGGACTACCACTCATGGCACTGACTAGCTATTACCCAACGACTGTGTCGCCGCCAGGCGAGACGCTCCAAGAGCTGCTGGACGAGAAAAGCTTGACCCAAGCCGCACTTGCGGAGAGGCTCGGGCGCTCACTCAAGCATATCAATGAAGTTGTGAAGGGAAAAGCTTCGATAACGAGCGATCTAGCTATTGATCTGGAAAGAGTTCTGGGAACGCCTTCGAGGTTTTGGCTGAATCGAGAAGCCGCATACCGAGATTGGTTAACTAGGGAATCCCGGTTTTCAGAATCTAAGCTACCTTAAAATTCGATACACCTGGGCTCAACAGGACCGCTAGCTGCGCTCTTGTCTCATCCTGATAAGGAGCAGCATGCAGACGACAATGGAACAGACAGAAGAATTCCGGCCACCTTCTCGGCTGAGGGCCTATCTCTGAGCCATGCCTCATGTCAACAGCGTCGCCAAGGTCCTAGTAAGGGATGGATTCATGTGTCGGTACTGCGGCCACCGACTGTACCTCTCGCAGGCTATAAAGCTGTTTGACGTTGTCGTTCCTGACCTGGAGCTTTACGACAATAATGGCAAGAAGGAGCCTCTGCGGTCTTGGTGGGCCACGGTTGACCACATCAAACCTCTCAACAAGGGCGGCACGGACTGCCTTGACAACCTGCTGGCGTGCTGTGTCCGATGCAACTCCCGGTTGGGGGATGGTGAACGCCCGATTTGTGGCCCGTGTGAACCTTCTGATTGGTGGGGCTACGCCGACTACTTTCTCGCACTTGCTCCATCCCATGGAGCGGTATTGAACGGAAGGGACCGTTGTTGGATTAAGGCCCTGGAGTGGGCAGGGGTAGCCCCGACCGCGGATGACCCCATTGCCGCCGTTCGAGCGTTGAGGGTCGAACTGGCGACCGAGAGTGATCTCTCGACCACAATGAGTTTGTGAACCTGGAAACGGCCATTGGCATCGCTCTTCGCGCCCACGCGGGGCAGACGGAGAAGAATGGGGGGCCTTATATTCTGCATCCGTTGCGGCTCATGCTGCACATGGATGCCGTCGATGAGCAAGTGGCGGCGGTGTTTCACGATGTGGTGGAGGACACGCCGGTGACCCTGGAGGACTTGGAGGCTCAGGGGCTGAGCGGGGCGGCGCTTGAGGCGGTTCGGCTTTTGACGAAAGAGCCTAATACTGACTACAAGATCGAGAGCAATCTTATGGAGTATCTCGAAGCGATCAAGGCGCATCCGGTGGCGCGGAAGGTTAAGATCGCGGACTTGGAAGATAACCTTAACGTCATGCGGCTCAACGAGTTGACGGAGAAGGATCGCGCGCGGCTCGACGGGTATCTGAGGGCGCGGCGGTTTCTTCTCTCTTAGGCTTTGGGCTTTGGGCTTTGGGGGACGGGACTTTGGGCTCTGGGCTCTGGGCTTTGGGCTTTCGGCTTTCGGCTTTTGGCTTTGGGCTTTGGGCTTTGGGCTTTCGGCTTTTGGCTTTTGGCTTTTGGGTCTGGGGCTCTGGACCCTTGGTTCGGCGGTTTTGGGTTACGGGTTGCGGGATTGGGGACCCAAGATCCGAGTTCCGGGATCAACGCACTTGTCGAATTTCACCGCTTTTACTCGTTTTTCAAGTATGTGCGGTCATAAACACCAAGTAAATGGAAGAATTTTTCCACCACAACCCGGTTTTCACTCTGCAGGCTCTCCAAGCCCACTTCGGAGAACTAAGTCCGAGGGCTGCCTATGAGCGGCTGCGTCGAGCCCTGGCGGCCGGCCGAGTCGTCACGGTCTTTCGCCGGGTCTTTGCAACCGTTCCGCCCGGCGTTGACCCTGCCTCCTTCCAACCAGATCCTTTTCTCATCCTAAACGCCTTGCGCCCAGGCGCCGTCTTTTGTGGGCACAGCGCCCTAGACCTCTATGGCGTCAGCAACCAAATCTGGCACAGGCTTACCGGTTACTCCGAGGGAAAGGCGGTCACGTACAAGTCAGGCCAAGCGACCTACAGCAATTTTAAGCGCCCGAGCTGGGTCACTCCAGATGCGGTTTCCACCGTCGATCGCTTCGGGGTGTTCTTGCAAGTCACCACGCCAGAGTTGACTCTGATCGAAGGCTTCCGCTACCCTGGTCGCGTTGGCGGAATCGAAGAGCTGGTTCAATCAGCGGACGAGTTTCGATACCTGGATCTAACCAGGCTCGCTCAACTCCTCGATCGCTTCAATATGCGCAAGCTCTATTCAGCGGTCGGCTGGTTCTTGGCGAGAGACCCGGCCAAGTGGCGGGTCGATGACGATTACCTGGGCCGGCTGAATCAACGACGGCCAGCTTCCCCCCTCTATCTCGAAAGTCGGGCCGCAGAAGGCGCTCTCGACAATAAGTGGAATCTCATCATCCCGCGTGAAGTGATGGGCCAGGAGGTTACGGACATTGATCGTCGCCGGCAAACTTCGAGCGTTGACGGATAGGGTTGCCGCACGCGATGTCTACGACGCCGGGTTCCTTCCGGGGCTGTTCGACGAGGCGTGGCCAACGCCGCGCGCCAAGGCTCTATTTGTGCTCTTCTCGGGCACACTCGACTACCCATTGACCCGCTATTCCTTGGACCGCTTTGACAGGCTCACCGAATCGGAATTTCAAAACAAGCTCGTGCGCGTGCTGAATCAGTCCGCCGTGCTAGATCGGCGGGCCATGATCGATCGGGCGAAGGCGGTCCTGGCGCCGATGCTGGACCTTGAGGCTAATCAAGTGGAGTACGTCGAGCGAATACAACGGGGCGAATACCGCCCTGAACTCGTGCTGCCCTTTGGCGAAGCCCTCGCTGCGGCGCTTCGCCACCATCCGGCCCTGAAGTGGAAGGCGCAGAATGCGAAGGCCCACCACGCTAAGAAGTCCGGCGCTTCTTGATCGCCCAGGCCGGACGAAAGTCGGCAACTGCGGCGAGTCAGATCTCTTTCCGCTTCGCATCGAGGTTCGCCTTGAAAATTTCATACTTGGTCGGGGCGCCCTCTCGATCACACCACTTTTTGACAAGGTCGAGGTCCACCTGCTGCCGGGAGGCGACCTCAACGGCTTGGCTCATGCCGCTAAAGTCGTTATGGTAGATGAACCAGGCGAGCCGGTCCCTCACG
>JANYLD010000352.1 GCA_025363835.1 Armatimonadota bacterium | reverse complement strand
GTCCCGCGAAGGAGGATCACACATCACTCCCCTTCGGGCGATTTACGATTTACGATTTACCATTTACGAGCGTAAGCGACTTACGTAAACTGCTCCCATGCCTGCACCCACCGTGCTCAACGTCGGGTTCTACAACTACGTCCTCACGGATAAAATCGTCGCCCTCGTCAGCAGTGAGTCCGCGCCAATGCGACGTCTCGTCCAAAACCTCCGCAAAGAGGGAAACCTCATCGACGCGACTCAAGGCCGCCGCACCAAATCCATCATCTTCACCAACGGAGACGCCGTCATCCTCTCCGCCATCTCGCAAGAAACCCTCGCCAAGCGCTTAAATACAGGTGAGATTGGCGCCGAAGAAGATTAGGATATAAAAGTGAACAAGTCGAGCGCCTGCCTCTTCTTCTTTCTTCTCGCAGCTCTTGGCGGCGCGCAAGACCTCACTAAACCCATCACCTACCGCACCGTGGCCGAGCCACTCCACGTCGCACTTGAGGAGCTATCCAAGCAAGCGGGCATAAAACTCATTTGCTCCGATCAAC
Organism: Armatimonadota bacterium; assembly: GCA_025363835.1. Lineage (GTDB taxonomy): Bacteria > Armatimonadota > Fimbriimonadia > Fimbriimonadales > Fimbriimonadaceae > JANYLD01. The sequence continues at coordinate 6,553 of JANYLD010000352.1, read as the reverse complement.
TTCAAGAAGACCCCATTATCCTCTCCCTGAGAGCCGCTCCCCTGCAAGGCACGATGGATCACATCGCCGCCGCAATCGGGGCCGAATGGGAAAAGCGCAGCCAAACGGAATTCCTCCTCCAACGAACCGACGCCCTCGCGGCAAACCTGAGCAAACAGGCGGCTAACGCCAGAGAGGCAAGCATCAAGCAGGCGATCGACCGGCTCACTCGAGAGAACAGCGCCAACTTGATAAGCGACGCTGAGCTACAAAAAACCGCCATCTCTCTCGCGGGTGCGCTGACGATTATAGAAAACGATCCTAGAACGAAGAGGGGATATGTCGACGGCAGAACTGCTCAGACGATCGCCCTGCGTGCGCCCGCGCACCACGCCCTCATCAGCTTATTAAGCTTCCTGCCAACCAGACGCCTTGCCGAAATCGAGCCCGGCGATAAGATCGTCTTTTCAACCAAAGCAAACGCCCTACAGAAACAACTTCCGGACGACGCGCAAGCCATCGCGGAAGAGTTCGTTCGAAAGCAGAACATCTTCGCCGCCGACTTTAAAAAAGCCCGTCCCGCGCCGCTGCAGGGCGTCGACTACTATTCTGCAGGTTCCGTCCTGCCCGTGCCCCAGGGGACGCCGAGGCTGGTTCTTATCTTTCAGCGGTCCCCGTTTTCGCGTACCCCTACAGTCAAAGTCGTAGTCGTCACACCAGACGGGTCTGTTGTCGGGTCTGCAGAGGACAGGCTTTCAACCAACTCGCCCGCGATGATAACGGCAAGCGAGAAAGCAACGGCCGAGCTTGCCGCCAATCAGCCGGACATTAGTCTAAGCGAGGATTCAAAAGAGGTGCAGGCTGCGCGCACGGCCGCCTTTAAGAACGGTCCCAACGTGTCCTTAAGCCCGCACGTTCGAGAACTCCTTTTCAATCCCGACAAGCACGAGCCTCTATCCTTCGTCGTCTCCGATAGCTTCCTGGCCCTCGCTGATGACTCGCAAACAAATTTAGTGGCAAGCCCAACCGAATGGACGGTGAACATGGACGACCCCTACCAAGAAGAAGGCCCGTACAAGCTCGCAACCTTTCTGCGCGAACTTGCCCCACTTGGAATGACGGTGATGACAGAAGGAGGATGGACTATTGCCAAGCCGGCCGATCAAGTGGAAGAGTGGAAAAGGCGTACTAACCGGCCATTTCTTGGCGACTGTTTGAGAGAAGCCGACAGCCGTGGCTGCATCTTGATCGATACAGCCGCAAAGTTGGCCCTCAGCGAGCGCGCGGATCTGCAATCGGGGGTTATGGAATTCGCATCGGATTGGTTCGGGCAGAAGTACAGACCCTACAACGACGGAACCAAGAATCTCCTGCGCTTCTACGCGGACCTGTCCGCACCTCAACTCGAACAGTTGAAGTCGGGAGGCAAGCTTTCACTAAGCCAGTTGACGCCTGACCAGCAAGCTCAAATTCATACCATGGTCTACCGGCCGAATCTGGACCTGGAAGCGCCAAACATCGACGGAGAAAACAGCGCCCTCATTCACGAGCCAACCGAGTTCTTACCTACCGGCCTCTCCTCGGACGTCACCGTGTCAATGACGACGCAAGACCAAGATGTACTCTTTACTGGGATGCGTTCCGACGACTACGATTTCTCGTTCCCAACGGACATAAACGGAATCGGTTTTGCTATCGCCATGTATAGGGCGCAAACTTCCCAACAGGACGCCGGCCTTCCTAATCCGTCAGGCTTTCACGGTTTGGGTAGAACGACTTGGATCGCACCGGGTCACAGCCACGAGCTTTTCTTTAACTTTGCATTAACGTCAGATCATGGGGCAACCGGAAGCCTAAGCGAGGTTGTCTGCAGCGACCAACGATGGACACTCGACACCCTTCCGCAGGACCTAAAAGAAAAACTCAAAACGGCCATCGCCGCCGCCCAAACGCAAATGGAAGAAACCCACCAAGCCGATCCTCAGAAACCAACGCCGCCACGCTGACATAAAAGCGGCTCCCAGCCAACCATGCAACCGAGCCTCCGAAGCTGAATAGCTGACAAGTAGAACAAAGCATCCGATCCCGCGTTGTGAATCCGTTGTGCTCGTTGTGCCGTTGTGGTTGAATCCCAGAGCCGAGAGCCAAGAGCCCAAACCCTCCCCAACCCAGCAACCGTCAACCCAAAACCAAGCAACCGAATGAATTCGGGATAAACTGCACGGCGGCGATGATCAAAGGCGCTCTCGCAAGGCCACACCCCGCTCCAGAAAAGCCTTTGCTCCACCAGCCTGCTAGGTTTATGAGCACTCACATCAACGTTCTCGACATGGCGCGCCAGCAGCTTGCTACGGCCGCCAAATATCTCGACTTGGACGAAGGTCTCCATCAAGTCCTCGCCCACCCCATCCGCCAGTTGGTCGTCCACTTCCCGGTCGTCATGGACAACGGGGAAGTCCAGGTCTTCCAGGGCCAGCGCGTCCAGCACAACTCCTCGAGGGGTCCCACCAAGGGCGGAATCCGATATCACCCGGACGTCGACCTCGATGAAACCACCGCCCTTGCCATGTGGATGACCTGGAAATGCGCGGTCGTCAACATCCCCTACGGCGGCGCCAAGGGCTCCGTCAAGGTCGACACCAAGATGCTCTCCAAGCGCGAGCTTGAGAAGCTGACCCGGCGCTTTATCTCCGACATCGGAATCATCGTCGGCGAGCGATCCGATATCCCCGCCCCCGACGTCGGCACCAACGCTCAGACCATGGCCTGGATCATGGACACGATCTCCATGCAAAAGGGCTACACCGTCCCCGGCGTGGTCACCGGTAAGCCGATCGAACTCGGTGGCTCGGAGGGCCGTGTCGAGGCCACCGGCCGCGGGGTCGTCGTCAGCGCGGGTGAGGCCTGCAACTCGCTCGGCATGAGTCTGGCCGGCGCGCAAGTGGTCGTCCAAGGCTTCGGCAACGTCGGCTCGGTGGCGGCCGAACTGATCGAGAATGAGGGAGCCACCGTCATCGCTGTGAGCGATGCCCAAGGCGGCATCTACAACCCCAAGGGCCTCCCGGTCAAGGAGCTCTGCAAGAAGTACGCGGGCCGTGAAGGCGGAATCCGGGAATTCAAAGATGCCGAAAAACTCTCCAATGCCGACCTCCTCGAGCTGAAATGCGACATCCTCATCCCCGCCGCCCTCTCAGCCCAGATCACCGGCGATAACGCCAAGAAGATCAAAGCCAAGCTCATCGTGGAAGGCGCCAACGGCCCATGCACTCCAGAAGCCGATCAGTACCTCTCCGATAAAGGCGTCATGATAGTCCCCGACGTCCTCGCAAATGCGGGCGGCGTCGTTGTCAGCTACTTCGAGTGGGTCCAAGACCTCCAGAACTTCTTCTGGGCAGAAGAAGAGGTCAACCAAAAGCTGACCCGAATCATGAAGCACTCGTTCGCAGCCGTAGAAAACACGATGCGCAGCCACAAAACAGACATGCGCACCGCCGCCTACATCATCGGCGTCAAAAGAGTCGCCGACGCCACCATCCGCCGCGGAATCTATCCGTAAACGGCCCCCTTCCCCTTGTCCTGGATGTTTGTGCCAGGAGAGGGGGAAGGGCAGGGGATGGGGGTTCCGGGAGCCCGTAGTTACGCCAATCTGACAATCTGGTGGCCAGCAGCTCTCAGCACTCCCTTAGGCCAAACGGCCCGCTACAATGGATTTGCAGCAACCCAAAGCGTTGAAGCGAACACGCCGAGGGCGTGAGTTATGGAAAACGACCGTACCGACGAGATTCTCGAGCGACTCCGATCCATGGAGCGCCGAGTCGACGACCTCACTCTTCGTCTCGAAAAGTTAGAGTGGGCCACGCCCAGGCAAGCAAGGCCGGCCCCGCCTATCCAACCGCCCCCGGTCATAGAATCAGGGCCCTCCTACGCCCGCCAAGCTGCTCCTCCTCCGCCACCTCCACAAGTACAAACGCCGGCGCCACAAGCCTCGCCACCCAGCTTCCAATACCAACAGCCCAAACCGCAACCACCGCGCGAGTCCAAGCCTCAAGGTCCGAAACTGGACACCGAATATCTCATCGGCGCAAAAATTCTCCCCAAAGTCGGCGCTGGCCTCGTTGTCCTTGGCCTCACCTTCCTCGTTGTCCTTGCCTACTCACGTGGCTGGATCACGCCTGAGATGATGTTTGGCCTCGAGCTCCTGCTCTGTGGCGCCTTCGTCGTCACTGGCATCGCCAAGCGAGACATGAAGGAGGAGTACGGGCAGATTCTAACCGGAATCGGCTCCTGCGGCTTCTACTTGGTCTTTCTTGGAGGGAGCCAATACTACAAGCTCTATCCTGGCGAAGTCCTCGTCGGCATCTTCCTCGTCCTCAGCCTCGCCAACCTGGGGTTCAGCCTCTGGCGGTCGTCTCGTGCCTTCCTCACTATAGGCCTCATCGGCGGCCTCGTCACCGCCGCCGTCCTCCCCAACCTTCGGGCCGACCACTCGGGTTTGAATGCCTGGCTGCACTTCCTCATCCTCATCCCAGCCGCCCTCATCGTCGCCAGGAATCGATGGGCGCCTATGGCTGTCGTCCTTTGGGCCGCCGCAACGCTGGCCCTTGTGCCGATTTTATTAAATGGATTTCCATGGTTCGATAAGTCCGCCATCCTTTATGCGTCGACCGCGGTCACCCTCGCGGCCTACGCTTGGTCGAAGGTAGACGTCTCAGGACCCGAAGTCACTTTCATCCCGACCGCCCTATAGTGTGCCGGCCTCATCGGCCTGGCGCTCCATGCCAAGCCAGACGGAGCCTGGCAATACCTGGGCTTCGCCCTCCTCTTCAGCGGCCTCGCGGTCTGGAGCGCAAAACTTTCCCCCTCTCCTTACGAGGAACGAGTCGGGGGAGGCTTCTCCCCTTGTGCCGATGATCGTGCGGCAGAGGGGGAGAGCGACGGAGGAGCAAAGGGGGTTGCAAAACGGGGGTCCAGGGGTGGGGCTCCCGGTCCGGATTCCGCTCCGGTAGAACGATCCAATTCCATAAGGGATAGCTTCCTCTTCGGCGCTATCGGCGTACCCATGACCGTGGCCCCGTTCTGCTTCCCCGGGGTTTACGCGGCCGCCATCTTCGCCAGCCTCAGCATCGTCGCCGCCCTGGTGGCCCGGAAGTGGATCTTTAAAGCTGCATCAGAGATGGCCGCCATCGAGCTTGCCCTCGCCGCCGTCACCTACCTCCAAATCATCTTCAAAGCGCAGGAGTGGCGAGCGGAATCGGCTCTCCTTATCCTCCTTGTCGTCGCCGTCATCCTCACCGGCAAGTCACTCTCCAAGGTCTGGGGCAAGACGGAAGTGTTCACGCATGCCGCCGTGGGCCTTTGCCTCCCGCTCTTCGCCAAGCTCGGTAGCCTCTGGCTTGGCCTGCCGCCGTTTCATCAAGGGCCTGGCTTTTCCGTTGCCCTCGTGCTCGTGGTATTCGCCTACTACACGCTCGGGCTCTATCTCAGAACCCGCTGGCGCTCAACGCTCATCGCCTTCTGGATTCTGTTCGCCCTATCCATGGTCGGCTACGTCGTGGCGTCCGAGTGGCTGATTCTTCCCACCGACGTCGGGCTCCTCATCCCCCTTATGATCCTCCCTGTTCTCGCCATCCGCCCAACGCCCGGCGGTCTCAGAACCTCTACCGACGGATGGGTCACCGTGATCGTCGGCGTACTCTTCACCCGACTGTACTACGTCCTCGCAGTCGCCCTCTGGCACTGGCCGGCAGCCCAAGCGACCGTGGCCGGCGCTGCCATCTATGCCCTTGGCAGCTTCATCGCCCTTCGGATTTGGAAGCGCGAATCCCTCGCCATTGGGGGCTGGGCCCTCCTCATCTTTGGAGCCGCCGCCTACTGCTATTCCGCCCCCCTCCGCCTCGGCGCAGACCTCTGGATTATGAGCGCCCTATGCGTCGCACTCCTCATAGGCGGCCGCAACACCGCCCCCCTTATCAGTAAGGGCCGCCAAGACTACGCCGTCGCCCTCTCCGTCCTCGGCTGGATCGCTTTCACACGATGGCTCTGGGTGGCCCTCGCCTTCACCGTTCCATCCATCGGCTTCTCCCCCTCCATCACCATCGCGTGGATCGTCTACGCCCTAGCCCTCTTCATCCTCGGCCTCACCTACCGCCTGATCGAGTTCCGTTACGTAAGCTTCGTCGTCCTCGCCGCCACCGTCGGCAAAGTGATACTCATCGACCTAGCCACCACTGACTCCCTCGTCCGAGTAGGCGTCTTGCTCGCGCTTGGCCTAGTGATGCTCGGCGGAGGCTACTGGTATCTGCGGCCGAAGAGAGCCTAAACCTCCCTTCCCCTTGTCCTGGATGTTTGTGCCAGGAGAGGGGGAAGGGCTGGGGATGGGGGTTCCGGAAATAGGAATTTCGGCTTGGATCAGATCACGTTGCCGAGATATTTTGTCATCCCGAGCGAGTGCGCGAGTCGAGGGACCTGACCGGAAGCAAGGTCTGTTTAAGGCTCTCGACTGAACGACCATTCGCCGCACGCTCGTCCTCTTAATCTTTGTTTGTACTGTCATCCCGAAGGTGCCGCAAATCAA
>JANYLD010000351.1 GCA_025363835.1 Armatimonadota bacterium | reverse complement strand
TACCTCTCTGAACTTTGAACCTCCCAACCGGATATGACAATCACTTATGAAACACTTCTTCAGAAAAGAAACATGGATACCATGTGTTGGCGCAGGTGGATACGATGTTGTGCCGTCAGACATAGGGCGGGTTGAGGGATGGAGAGCAAGGAAGGACGTGGATGTCTTGCTACACTCACCGCAAGCAAGCGTCAGTGGATAACCTGACTCCATCCTAGCGAAATTGCCGTGCCACAATAACGCACGCTCTAACGTCCTTTCCCCTGATAGAGGCTCACTTCCAATGGATATCCTGACTGTAATCGACGACCTTCGCAAACTAGCGGTTGAGCAGCCGCGCACTTTGCTGATCCCTGGACTCACTTGGGGCCTGCACCAAGAAGAGATCGATATGCAGATCGTGAAGATCAAGTCGATGCTCCCTGACGAAGTGAAAGCGGCCGTGGTAACGGTCCGCGAGTCCGACCGCATTCTTGAAGCGTCCCGAGAAGACGCCAAGTCCACCATCGACAACGCCCGTCGCGAAGCCGAGCGTTTGATCGCGGAAGCCAAGGTGGAGTCCGACCGTATAGTCGAGCAGGCTCGCCTGCAGCAGGAGCGAATGGTTTCGGAGAACGAAGTCCTCAAACTAGCCAAAGCCCAAAGCGAGGAGATTCGCAACGCCGCCGACCGAGACGCCGTCCAAATGCGCCGCGGGGCCGAGAAGTACGCGGTAGATGTCCTTTCTCAGCTTGAGGGTGTGGTCGGCAAGGTGATGACAACCATTGAGCGCGGAAAGCAGGATCTTAAGGCTCCCGAGCCTACGACCGCTGCTGTTCTCACGCTGCGAGAGCGCGAGAAAGTCCGGGCGTAAGGCAGCGCGCAGAGCGCTGCTGCCTCCATACGCGGATTTCCTCCTACCGCCCAGCGTCTAACTGCGTCCCGCGTATGGAGGCTAAAAACCGCCTGCTGGTCACGTGGGAGCCGTAGCCTAACTTCCGAAAGCCTCCATACGCGGTCGTCGATTGAAAGCTTCAGAAGCTTCCGGTTCCGCGTATGGAGGCAGCCAGTCGCGCTCTAAAGTGGTTGATCCAACGGCAGCCCAGTCTCGGGGGACCATAAGCCCTGAGTGTAGAGCGCCGCACTGGACCACCGATAATCGTCAATGCTGTCCACCAATCGAGCAACCAGAGGATTTCGATGTGTGTAGCCAATTTTCTGATACAAGAGCTTATCGCTCACAATTCTGACGCTGTCGAACGATCTCTGCCAGCATTCTCGATGGTCCAAGCCGACCTGGGCGCACATCAGGTCCCTTTCTTCGGGAGTCATCAAAGGAAGCAGAGTCTTCGTTGCCTTTTCCTTCAGACGCTGCATAAACCAATCTGAGCCGTGGAAGTCTGACATCCGGCTTACCAAGTGGAAATGATTACTCATGACAGCGTACGCGTGGAGCGTAACCTTGTACCGCCGATGGGCCTCGTAAATGAGCGACACCATGCGGTCTTTCATTTCTGGTCGCCTGAGCACGTGGGCGAAGTCGAGACATGTGGTCGTGATGAACACCGTGTCGCCCGGTCCGCCGAGATTCTTGTAATGGCGGTAGCGAGCCATGACAGGGATTTTGAGAGGCGTTGCCGCTGCCTCCAGACGCGGGAGAGGACCTTTCTGGGACTTGCGATCGACGACTGCGTATGGAGGCTTGGTCGGAATTCGGAGCGTCAGTTGAAGGCTTGCGGTTTTAGCCTCCATACGCGGGACGTGTTTGGTGGCTGGGCGGTGTTTGAGGGGCCGCGTATGGAGGCAGCAGTGCGCAGCGCTCCGGGATCCGAGCTACTAAATGTGCCCCAACGGATTCACCGGCTTGCCGTGTACCCGCACCTCGAAGTGCAAGTGCGGGCCGGTCGCTAGTCCGGTGGCTCCGGAGGCGGCGATCACTTGGCCCTGGGCTACATGCTCGCCACTCCGCACGTAGATGCGAGACAGGTGCCCGTAAACGGTTGATAGGTCGCTGCCGTGAGCGATCATTACGGTGTTGCCGTATCCGCGCATATACTGCGCGGCCACCACAATTCCGCCCGCGGCCGCATGAACCGGCGTGCCGGTGGGAGCGTGGAAGTCAACGCCTGCGTGCAGTCGCGTTATGTGCAAGATCGGGTGATAGCGGTAGCCGAAACCGCTGGTAATCGCCCCAGGGACGGGCCGGATGAACCGGCCGGTAAAGGCGGGCATCGACCGCCCGGTTTGGCTCAGGTGCCGCATGAATTCGTCGATCTGAGAAGTGAGGGTGTGCTCGTCCTGCTCGAACTGGGCGATCGCTTCCTCGAGTTCGCCCGCCTGAGCCTCCAGAACCTTTACCTTCTGGTTCTTCTGCTGCCGAACATCCTGCAGCTGGTTCTGCTCCGACTGCTGCCGGTGGGCCAGATTCGAGATCTTAACGACAAGTTGATCCGCCGCCTGCTTCTTCTGCGCAACCTCGGTCCTTAGAGACCTGTACTGATCAAACACCTGGTGGTCCGACCGCGCAATCTGCGCCATAGTGTCGGCTCGAGCGGCCAACTCTCCACCCGTGTGGCTGCCGATTAAAACGGTTACCGGCGAGACTTGTCCCGTGTTGTAAATGCGACGGAGCCGTTCCTTAACTTCTGCAGTGACTGTGACCAACTGCTTCGTCGCCTCATCAAGCTGAGTCGCCACCTGCTTCTGCTGCACTTTGCTCTCGCCGAGCTGCTGGGTGGTCTGCTCAAGAGCGCTCTCCACGTCCGTCAATTGCTGGTCGACCTGAGCGATCTCCTGCAGCGTCTGGTGCGTCATCGCTTTGTTCTGATGAAGCTGGCCCTGTAAAGCCTTCTTCTTCGCACGCAGATCGTTCAGCTTGCCCTGCAGCGCCGCCACGTTCTTATTGCCGCTCGTCGATCCCCCAGAATGCCGTGATCGCCGATGCCGCCTTTGGGCCGCTTCAACCGGCGTAAATGCCAGCGCAAGGCAGCAGATCAGCAGGAGCAGAGAGAACCACTTCATCGGTACCGCAGTGGCGAGCTAAGCGCCATGAACGAGGAGAAGAACCCATACAGCGCACCCGCCGCGGCCAGGCCGCCCATGATCGGCCATAAAGGAAAGTCGGGCAGCGCTCCAAAAACATCGAAGGCCACAATGGCCTGCGCCAAAACCTTGTAGGTCACGAGAAGAATGAGGCTCGCAAACGTTCCGCCGATTGCCCCCTGGAAAACACCTTCAAACAGGAACGGCACTTGAATCGTGAACCGCGACGCACCCACCAATTGCATCACTCGGATCTCTAAGCGACGCGACACGATCGTCAGGCGAATTGCATTGTAAATGAGGATTCCAGCGGTGGCAAACAGCAAAGCTCCCACCAGGCTGCCCAGGAGTCTTAAAAGACCAAGAAACTGGTCAAGAAACCGCTGTTCCTCCCGCATGTACTGAACCGAGCCGGCCCCCGCCGTGGGCAACGCTTCGATCTGAGAAGCGATAGTGGCTGAGCCCTCTTCGGAAATGTCCTTCAAGACGAGGTCGAACTTATCCTGGATCGGGATGTCCTTGTCCTCTGCGAGCCCGGGCACGTTCATGTCCTTCAGGAGCTTTGGATAGGCCTTCTCCTTCGGGATCAGAACCGCAGATTCCACTCCCGGCACGGCCCGGATTTGTTGCGCGGTCTGTTTGATCTCCTCGTAGGTCGTCCCTTTCTTCAGGAACACCTCCATAGTGAATTGATGGGGGAAAGTGTTTTGAGCGTATTCGTTGACGCGGTAGTACGTGTAGCCCAAGCCCCCAAGCAAGAACATCGAGATAGCGACGGTTGAAATGGCGGCAAACGTCATCAAGCCGTTTCGGCGGAAGGTCTTGAAGGATTCGGAGAAGAGGAATTCAAGCTTGTCCAGCAAACAGTTCGCCTCCAATGGCCGAGTCGTTAAGGACCGTTCCTTGGTCGATGGTGATGATGCGCTTGCCCATGCGGTGGATGACCATCATGTCGTGGCTGGCCACGAGGACGGTGGTGCCAAGCTTGTTGAGATCCAAAAGCAGTTCCATGATCTCCCAGGAGATCTCGGGGTCCAGGTTGCCGGTTGGCTCGTCGGCGAGGAGGAGCGGCGGATTGTTGATAAGGGCGCGGCCGATTGCAACACGCTGCTGTTCGCCGCCGCTAAGTTCGTGCGGGAACGCGTCTGCCCGGTGCCCAACCTTAACCAGTTCCAGAATCTCAGGCACTCGCTTGCGGACTTCTTTCTTGGAGTGCCCGACCGCCCGCATTGCGTAGGCCAGGTTGTCCCAGACGCGCTTGCGCGGCAGTAGCGCAAAGTCTTGGGGGACGATGCCCATCGTGCGGCGAAGTCCAGCGATGTGCCGGTCCTTGTAGGTATTGAGCTCGCGTCCTGCCAGCTTGACCGAGCCGGTGTAGTCACGCACCTCGCGCGTGAGCAGCTTGAGCAGGGTGCTCTTTCCTGCCCCGGTCTTTCCGACAAAGAACGCAAATTCGCCCTTCTCAACGCACAGCGACACGTCACGCAAGCCAAATACGATCTTTCCGTATTGGACTTGCACGTTATCGAACTGGATGAATGGGCTTTGGGCTACTTCGATCACTAGACTCGCATTTTTGCCAGGCTAAACTTAGCCTACCTAGGCTCCTTTAAAGTCAGTTCCAATTGCGCTCAGGTGAGCACATTAGGGGATGTCCGCCACCGTTACTCGCCCTCCGGAGAACACCCATAGTTCAAACGAATGGAAACGGTTAAAAGAAGCGGTTATGTGGGTCTGTTTGGGAGTGCGCGAGCTTGTGCTCGCGCTTTCGCACGCTAGGAATCGACCGAAGCCGTGGAGCGAGCTTGCTCGCCCTGCCGCAAGCTTCTTCAACCACGCACCGAACAAAAGCGCGAGCAAGCTCTCGCACTCCCAAAGGGACTCCCAAAGTGGCCAGCGGCTAACATACAAACAATGCGATCAGTCATCGAGAAATCGCTCCGAGAGGCCGACGAACTTCTCCACGCCTTCCGCACCAACCCGCGCATGGTGGACGCGGTTGAGAAGACGGCGGACGCCGTCTTAGAAGCCCTCCAAACCGGCCATAAGATCATCGCCTGCGGAAACGGAGGCAGTATGGCCGATGCCATGCATTTCTGCGAAGAGTGGTCGGGCCGATTCCGGGCCGACCGCCAGCCCTACCCCGCCATCGCCCTCAGCGACCCGACCCACATGAGCTGCGTGGCCAACGACTACGGCTACGAACACGTCTTCTCCCGCCAAATCCAAGCCCTCGGCGCCTCCGGCGACATCCTCCTCGTCCTCTCCACCTCCGGTGAATCCCCGTCCATAGTGGAAGCCGCCAAATCCGGGCGAGAGAAGGGTTTGAAAATCATCGGCTACCTAGGCAAAAGCGGGGGCTTAACCCTGCCGCTTTGCGACATCTCCCTCCTGGCCCCCGGCGCCACATCCGACCGCATCCAAGAACTCCACATGCTCTGCCTCCACATTGTCATTGAAGCAGTGGAGGAGAAGATTATCCTTGTACGCGATCATCACTT
>JANYLD010000329.1 GCA_025363835.1 Armatimonadota bacterium | reverse complement strand
CCCTCAACCCGGTAGGGCGGGTTGAGGGACGGGATTCAGCGCGCTAAGAACGAGAATCGAACGTCGCGGCAAGAGTACAGAACCCTCAACCCGGTAGTGCCGGTTGAGGGATGGGATTCAGCGCGCTGAGAACGAGAATCGAACGTCGCGGCCGTAGAAGGTTCGGTCCCAGTCATCCATGACGAGGGTGCCGTTCCCCATGTGGCCCGTGAACTTCTCCTTCCTGCCCCGCGGTGCTCCTCCAGTTTGGATCGTGTCGAACAATATCGTCACAGTGTTGCCTTGCTGGGTCCAGTGACCGCTTTGGTTGACGGCCTGTCCGTTAATCAGATACTTCAGGATGTCTCCGTGCGTCTGTCGATCGACCCTTCCGTTGGGCATGTTTCGATCCTGAATAGACTCGACAACCATTCTTGCGCCCGAATCGGAACGGAGTGTCAGCGTGTACCGCATCACAAAATCCTGTCGGCCGTTCCGCCACCGCTCTTCATCAGTGAATTGCCTGCCTTGACCGCGGCCCATGCCGTTCCCGTCACCGTTCCCACGTCGATCCCCCTGTGAGTCTGGATTGTCGCGGTCGTCGTATCGCGTGACCTGCGACGTTCCTGCGAAGCGGAGTGAAAACCCACTTTGATCGTTGACATCTCGTCCGTCGACGGTTACCGAGCTAAATCGGTCCCTACCAGCCATGAATATCTTGGCAGCGCCATCTCCGGGGCCTGCACTTCGACCCTCGGCACTCGATTCTACGGACGCCATAATCCGATTTCCACGGGGATCGAGCCGATCGGCCCGACCGGTGAAGACGATGTCGGAAAGCGGTCCGATGTAGGCGTGGATCGTCACTCGCCTGTTGTCCTGAACGGTGACCTGGAGTCGAGTGAACCTGTAATCCCGACCTCGATAATGCGTCGTGCCTCTACCATCCATCGTCGTGTTGAACGACGGAATTTGGTCGGATCGACCTTGGGCGGGGGCGAGACTGGCCATGGACGCCAAGGCGCCAACGGCGAGCGCGCTACAGATAAATTTGTTCAAATGGATATTCATTGCTGTTTGGTTAGGCGGCTGTGACCGCCCGTTGTTCTCCGCATATCAGACGAATGAACCTCCGGATTGGGATCGTAAGGGCCGACAGGCGGTGGCGCTACAATGAAGTTTGGGGCTGCTGGAGCGCCAAAGGGACCATGCGACGACTCCTTGGATTCACACTTGTTGAGATTCTCGTAGTCATCGGGATCATCCTTGTGCTGCTCGCGATCTTATTTCCGGTTCTTGGAGCGGCAAGGCAAAGGGCCAAGCTAACGGCTTGCGAGTCGAACCTTTACCAATATGCGCGGGGCGGGGAAATTCCGGAGAGCGGCGCCCAACAGGACGTTAGCCACTGCCCGTATCCACAAGGCGACGACGACGGCCGTTACATCGACGTGAAGGATATGTATATCCGTCCTGGAAGCTCGGATCCCTCTATCGACGGGAGCACCGTTGTTGCCTACTGTGTCGAGCATCTAAAGCGAGGTGCGACGAGCACCTTTGCTGTTCCGCTAGAGGGCAAGTTTCCTGTACTGCGCTTTGCCAGCGCGGTCGGCCTCGTCGATGCGAAAGGGGTCACGAGATGGCAAAAGCAGGGAGGAAAATGGGTGCAAGTGCCGGAGACCGGCGAGGTTCCAAGCGTGGACACTGTCTGGCATTTTCCAGGAGACGATTTTCCACCCTGAGTTTCGTTGTGGCACTCTGAGCCGCATCAACATGAAAACATTAGCCAGGCGTACCTTCGGCCGCTTCGTTCATGGGATTAAGCAGCCCCTCTCGAAGTCCGGCTAGGCGCATGCAAAAGTGCATCCAGCCTTCGCGGTGCCCATCTCGCGAAGTCTGATCGGCCGGCCCCTGCCGATAGGGCCACTGCATGATCGTCAAATCCGTGCCCCCGCCATCGTGGGGTTTGAAGGAGATATCGACCTGCATCTCTGGGGTGTCTGCCGGGTCGTGATTCCATTTCCAAGTGAAGGCCAGCCGTGTCTTGGGCTCCCAGGCTGTGTAAGTCCCCTGCAAAGTCCATCCGCGCCCGGGCCACGAGAAACGGTACGTTCCATTGACGCCTGAATGCACCTCCGCCCGCTCGGGCCACCAGAGTTCCAGAAAATCTGGGACGACCCACATAGCAAAGAGCTCAGAAGGCTCGTACGAGTCAAATGTGCCGGTCAAGACCAGCCTGTCGCTCGAGGGAGATTCATCAACCATGGACTGTGCGGCCTTTGCAGAAGGCCTGCATTAGTGACTGCCGGTAAGCTCTTGCAGTTCGTGCCCCACCAAGTTAGAGAACTGACCGAGCAACGGGAACTGGAGATGCTGTCTCGCTTCGCCGCCAAGGCCGCGGAGAGCGCTGGCCGGCCCGGTCCTGAAGACCATGACCCCGTGCGGACTTGTTATCAACGCGACCGCGATCGTGTCCTCCATTCCAAATCCTTCAGACGCCTAAAGCATAAGACCCAGGTCTTCATCGATCCCGCCGGAGACCACTACAGAACGCGGTTAACCCACACGCTGGAAGTGGCTCAGATCGCCCGCACGATCGGGCGCGCCTTGCGGCTGAACGAAGACTTGATCGAAGCTGTTGCTCTCGCTCACGACTTGGGGCATCCCCCGTTTGGGCACTCCGGGGAAGAGGCGTTGGATCTGGCGATCAAAGAGCGCCTGGCGGATAACTCGGAACTCGGAACTCGGAACTCGGAATTATCGGATTCAGAGTTCCCGCGGGGGTTCAAGCACGACGAGCAGTCGCTGCGCATCGTCGATGTTTTGGAAGACCTGAATTTGACGCAAGAGACGCGCTTGGGAATTAGCGGACACAGCAAGGGGCGAGGCGATCTAACGGCCTTTGACGGCCAGGCGACGTCCACTTTGGAAGCCGCCGTGGTTCGGATCAGCGACCGCATCGCCTACCTGAGCCATGACATCGACGACGCCTTGCGGTCCGGAATTATCGACGCAACCCCTTCCTTTGCGGACCCATTGGGAGACAGTCCATCTAAGCGCATTGGCACAATGGTCATGGACGTCATTTCCAACAGCTTGGACAAGCCTGAAGTTGTGCTCTCGCCGGGCCTCATGGATTGCTTGAACCGGCTCAAGGAATGGATGTACGAAAACGTCTATTACCACTACCCCCGGCTGTATCCGGACACCTTGAAAGCACAGGGTGTGGTGCGTGAGCTCTTCTTCCACTTCGCGGATCCTGGCAACTTGCCCGAGGGCTTTTCCGGCTTGCAGGGGACGATCGACTACGTCAGCGGCATGACCGACCGATTTGCCATCGACACCTTTACCAAGCTGCGAATTCCTGAGGGCTTTAAGTAGTGAAACCGATCAGAGAAGTTTCTTGAACTCTTCGAGACACCTAGTCAACGTTCACCAGGACGTTTCTTGTTTCGCTTCCGCTCTCAGCCTGCAGATCGGCTAGAGCCGCCAAGTAACCTTCGATCGCATCCTTAATGTTTTCAAGCGCCTGATCTTCCGTCTCACCTTGAGACGCGCAGCCGGGTAATCCAGGAACCCACACTGCGAAGCCTTCTTCGGACTCTTTCAAAACGACTTTATAAATCAATCTGCACCGCCATCTGTTTTATAGTCGAAATGCACCAACTGAGTTGAGCCTCGTACCAGCTTTGGGTTGTTGCTGAACACAAATTCAAGCCATCCGTTCATGCATCCATGCTGCAGGTGCTTACCTTGCTGATGTCACGCCAACAGAATTTCGCCGTCTTAAGCGGGCCGTTGACTCCCGAATTCGCCCACGCTTCCCTTCCCCGCGCCAACGATCGCACGTTGGAGATGCGAGTTACTTATCCTCGCGAACTCGGCTCGTATCCGGTGATCGTCTTTTCGCATGGTTTGCGTGGGTCCATGGACAGCTATGACCCGGTGATCAAAACTTGGGTGTCACACGGCTACGTCTGCGTTCAGCCCAACCATGCAGACTCCTTCAGCTACTTTAAGGGCAATCCAAGGGACGCTTTTCAGATCAACTCATCCTCCGTCGGCAACTGGAAGCAACGGCCGCAGGAGATTTCAATGATCATCGATCAGATGTCGGAGATCGAGCGCCAAATTCCCGGCTTGGCTGTACGTGTCCAGGCGGGTGTCATTGGGGTTGGTGGACACAGCTTTGGCGCCCACACATCATCGCTCATTGCCGGTGCGCGTCCGGCCACTGGGGAGTCATTCAAGGAGAAACGAGTCAAAGCGGTGCTGCTTATCTCTCCTCAAGGGCAAGGAAACGGGTTTCGGGCGGATGCATGGACAGATATGACGGGTCCTGTCATGGATATCACGGGCTCTGAGGACGTTAGCATCGTTCCGACAACGCCGCAACTTCGAAGACAGCCCTTTGAGCTTTCTCCTACCGGCAATAAATA
The DNA here is from genome assembly GCA_025363835.1 of Armatimonadota bacterium. Lineage (GTDB taxonomy): Bacteria > Armatimonadota > Fimbriimonadia > Fimbriimonadales > Fimbriimonadaceae > JANYLD01. The sequence goes on along the minus strand of JANYLD010000329.1, from coordinate 3,705 downwards.
TCTCCTGTGGATCGAGGGCGCCCACCACGGCATGGGCGGCATCACCGGCCGCTGGTTTCCTACCGCCGGACCTCCTGATGCGACGATTTTGAATACGGTTGAGACTGTGAGCCTTGCCTACTGGGATGCCTACCTAAAGGGCGACGCCAAGGCCCGCCAGTTCTTGGCTTCCGACTCCGTGAAGGCTTTGTCAAAGGGAGTCGCCCATATTGAGCGGCGCTGAGTGGTGGGTAGTGAGTGCTGACGGCTGAGCCGTAACCACAGCTTTGAACACCGCTTCATGATGTTATTTCCAACCTTTACAATTGGTCAGAAGGAGTTCACCCACCCTCGGTCCCTCCCGTCAAGGGAGGGAAGGCGGGACCGAGATCTAAACCACTTCGACGGTAACTTCGTTGTTTGTAAAAACGCAAATCTCCGAGGCGATGCGCAGAGCCTCTCGCACGATGGCTTCAGAGTTTAGGTCCGTGTGCAGTAACAGAGCCCGGGCTGCCGCTAAGGCGTAAGGGCCGCCGGAGCCGATGCCGGCCACGCCGTCATCAGGCTCGATGACGTTCCCGTCTCCACTAACAAGGAGGAGGCCCTCAACGTCGGCCACGATCATGAGCGCGTTTAGCTGGCGGAGGATTTTGTCCGTTCGCCACTCTTTGGCGAACTCCACGGCAGCTCGGCGAAGATTGCCTTGGAAGGCCTCCAGCTTGGATTCAAACTTGTCTTGGAGCGCCTGAGCGTCCGCAACGGAGCCCGCGAATCCGCAAACCACCTTTCCTGATGAAAGCCTGCGCACCTTCTTGGCCTTGTGTTTGAGAATCGTCGTTTCGCTGAGCGTGACCTGGCCGTCGGCGGCAATTGCAGTCATGCCATCCCTACGGACCGCGACGACGGTTGTGGAGCGGATCATGGCATGCAACTTACCTCTGGAACGTCCATACTTCGATTGCAAGTTCACGTAGGCCACTGAATTGAACCGCGCTTTGATTTATAGTTCAGCCCTCTGCTACGGCGGTTCCGCGATTTTCGCGGGCTTTGCCACCAGCGAGTTCCTGCACCCTGTGGCGGGGATTAATCCTGCCTGGGGACTTCTTACCGCCGCCGCGTTTATGGCAGCTTCGGGCCTTGTGTTGCAAGGTTTCTGGCGAACTCAGCATGAAGTGCTTCTAGAGCGCCAATCTCGAATTGAGCTGCTCGACGCGCAGCTCAGTCAGCAGGCTAACGCGGTCGACTCGCTTGCGGACGGTCTGGACATCGCTCTTTTCATTTGCGATTCTAAAGCAACGATTCTCTACGCAAATCGGCCAGCGCTTCAGCTTTTTCGATTCTCCGACCCGGTCGGCCGAACCCTGCTTGCGGTTACGCTCTCACACGAACTAGAGCAACTCGTTCTAGAGGCTTCGCAAACTCAACTTATCCAGCATGCGGAACTCAGTTTTGCGTATCCGGCGGATCGGGTTGGATTGGCCAAGGCTTGGCCACATGACAGAGCCAAGAGGGTCTTTCTATCGGTTTACGACATCACCGACCTTCGCCGCTTGGAGCGCGTGCGGCGCGACTTCGTTTCCAACGTGTCGCACGAACTGCGCACTCCGCTCACGATCATTCGATCAATGTCCGAGACCATTCTTGACGACCCGGGCATTTCTGCAGCCAAGAGAGGGCAGTACATGGAGAAAATAATGAGCGAGGTAGACCGCCTCGCCTTGATGGCTAACGATCTCCTGGTGCTCACAGCCGCCGAATCCCAAGCGGTTACAAAGGCTCCTGTGGATTTGGCCGAGGTCTTTCGCGGCGTCACCGATCAACTCCTTCCCAAGGCGAGAGAAAAAGGGGTTGATCTCCGCTATTCAGGGCCGTTTGCCATGATAGTTCCCGCCCACGCTGAGCAGATGAGGCAGGTTGCGCTGAACCTAATCGACAACGCCATCAACTACACAGTCCAAGGCCGTATCATCGTTGCTTTGAGCCAGGAAGGGGCGTGCTTCGTTGCAAGTGTCAATGACTCAGGCCTGGGAATAGCAAGCGACGATTTGCCTCGAATCTTTGAGCGCTTCTACAGGGTAGACAAAGGACGGTCCCGGGGAACCGGCGGTACAGGGCTAGGGCTTAGTATCGTCAAGCATATTGTTGAAGCGCACGGTGGAACTGTTCTCGTGGATAGCTCCTTGAACGTGGGGACCACCTTTAGCATTCGCTTGCCGATGTTGGAAATAGCAGAAGGCTCAGCTTCGGAAGAAAGCTAGGTTGCTGGGTTGTTGGTTGCTTGGTTCTTTCGGATTATCGGCTTTGCGAAGGGACTCATTCGATTCCGGAAACCCTCAACCCGGTAGGGCGGGTTGAGGGATGTGAGGCACGCTTTTTCGCTTGCCGTCGATTCCTCGCGAGGAATATCGCCCGGAGGGCGATGCTACATGATTGTCACGGGTGCGGTTTTAGCCAAGGCATGTCCGGAATGAGGGCTCGGTCTGCGTAGGCGGCTTCGGTGAGAGATTCGGCAAAGCCCTTCGTGTCTTTTGAGATGTATTTGGCACTGAAGAAAATTTCACCTGTGACGCCTTCCGTTTGGCGGCAAGCGTTGATTTCGGCCGTGATCTCGCTGGGCTCCCAATGCGGCGCTTCGACCATCTTGTAGGCGGCGATGCCTGGCCAAATGGGACGGTTTAGGACGTCTTGTTGCGCCCACCAGGCGAGGATCCGATTGAAGTTCTGCGCAGTCGACTCAGTGCCCCAATAAATTTGGGGCGTCATGTAATCGCACCAGCCTTCTTGAAGCCACTTCTTTGGGTCGGAGTAGAGGTCAGCGTACTGGTCAATGCTGGATTTGATCCCGTCGGGAACCCCTGGACGGTAGATGCCAAAGGGGCTGATACCGACCATGAGCCAGGGTTTGGCCCTATGAACGTCCACGTACAGACGGTGGACGAAAGTGTCCACATTTTTGTGGCGCCAAGAGTCCAAGCCAAGCCCGTGTCCGAACTTTCGATAGGTGGAAGTATCGGGGAACGCTTGGCCCCTGAGTGGGTACGGATAGAAGTAGTCATCGATGTGCACGCCGTCGATGTCATAGCGCTTGACCACGTCGAGAATCACCCGCATCGCATAGTCTCGGGATCGAGGGTCGCCTGGGTCGAGCCACTTTTGTTTGCCATATTGGCGGACTAGTTCGGGATGGCGTACCGACACGTGATTGTAAGCAGCAGCACTTTTGGCGGCAGAATGCCAAGCCCGGAATGGATTGAACCAGGCATGAAGCTGCATGCCGTTTCGGTGCGCTTCCTGAATAGCGAACGATAGGGGATCCCAATCTTCGTCGGGGGCTTGGCCCTGGGTTCCGGTGAGAAACTCTGACCACGGCTCGTAGGGCGACTTGTAGAACGCGTCTCCCATCGGGCGCACCTGGAAGAGGAGAGCGTTGAGGTGAGCCGCCGCAGCTTTGTCGATGATGTTTTTAAGCTCCGCTCTCGCTTCTTCAGTTCGCATCCCTTTCCTGGATGGCCAGTCGATGTTGTCGACCGTGGCGATCCAGGCCCCCCGAAACTCCTTGACAGGATGAATTTGGGAGGTTTTGGCGACTAATGGAAAGAGGAGGGCTAGCAGCACTTCTTGATCCTACTTGTTTGGGGACGGCGTCGTGTCCCATTTGGGAGTGCGAGAGCTTGCTCGCGCTTTTAGGGACTTGTAAACTTAACGTTGCTCTAAAGTGAGCGGGAA
>JANYLD010000283.1 GCA_025363835.1 Armatimonadota bacterium | reverse complement strand
GGAATGACAGGTGCGGTGCAAAGCGCATAAAACATGGTCTGGGTCCCAGGAGCAGAACTACCGGTGGCAGACATATAGGACCGGTTGCGAGCCCAGACAATGTTGTTCGCCGGATCCATCGACATCATCGAGTAGCCCGCGGCGTTCGACCAGGTTGTCGTCCCCGAGTTGAGCATCGTGTTCACAACTCCAAAGTCGGTTCCTGCATTCACTGAAACCGGCTCGTTGTCGCTCACGTACAGAGCTGAGTCGGTGCTGACCACCACGAGAATATCGGGAGTCTGCTGGCCGAACATGGTTCCTGCATTCATCTGCCAAGAGAAGTGGTAACTGCCCGGAGTAGCGGGAGCGGTAAAGATGCTGCTAAAGGTGTAGCTCGCCCCACTTGCCACCGTTCCGCTGACGGGCAAAGAACTGACTCCCCAATTCGTATTGAAGTCTGGATTCTTGCTTGCTAGCGCATAGGTCGAATCCCAGGTGTTGCTTCCCACATTCTTCATCGTGATGCTGGCCGCAAAACTGTTGCCTGGGGCCATCGAGACAGAGACCGGGGTCTGGGATACAAAAAACGCACTCTTGGGAGCCGGAGTCACCGTGATGACAACGTTGGGAGGCACATCCCCAAACAGAGTCCCCAACGAGTAGTGGAGCACCGACCACTGGAAGTTGTAAGTACCTGGAGCAGCAGGTGCAGTTAGGGTCGGGTGGAAGGAAACGCTGGTCCCAGCGGGGACATTCACGGGCAAGGCCACCCCCGCTGTTCCCCAGCTGGTGTTCTTGTAGGGGTTTTGGCTCCTCAGAAGATAATTACCAACCGTCCACGGGTTCCAACCCACGTTTTGGAAGGTGATGGTCGGTGAAAACGCCGTGCCCGCCACGATGGTCGTGGGAACGCCCGACTGGACAACAAAGCGAGCGGCGTCCGCTGCCTGCGCTACCGTGATCGCGAGATTGGTCGAAGCCGGCCCGTAAGTGGACAGACCCTCTTGAATGGGCTGCCACTGGAAGTTATAGGTGCCCGAGCTCATCGGCGCAATCACGGTCCTGGAGTAAGTCGCCGTTCCTCCCGGCCCCGGACCATTCACCAGAGGCAGCCGGCTCGTGCCCCAAGTCAAATTCCCACCCGGATTAAGAGAGATGAGGTCGTAGCCAAGAGCCGAAGTCCACGTGTTCTGACCGGTGTTCTTAAACTGAAGGGTGACTGGATAGCTCTGTCCCGCGACCATACTCGTTGGCACAGTCTGAGCGACAAACGAGGCGAAATTCGTCTGCGCCACCACGTTGACCATCACGGTGTTGGAAGGCGCCCCAAACTGCACTCCCGATTGCTCCATTCGCCACTGCAGCGGATAGACGCCGGGAGTGGTAGGCGCGATCACATTCACCGCAAAGCTCTTCACGTTCCCATAGGCTATGGCATCGTTTGACGACAAGGCAACGCTCGTCACTCCCCATGTCCCAGGCTCCAAACAGTCCAGCTTGTAACCCCCCAACGATGTCCAAAGGTTCGATCCGACGTTGGTGGCCGTGATGGATACCTGGTGAGCAAGGCCAAGCACCATCGTTTGCGCAGCCGAAAGCGTCACCGTCGCGTCAAGGGGAACCGGAGGGCCGTATTTGTTGACCTGAAATTCGTTGAGCAAAGAGGGGCCGACCGATAAGCCGAACAGATAGGCATTGCCATCCTTGTCAACCCCGAATCCACCCAAATCGTCATGCAACTTGAAACCCGAATCATCGACGACCGTCTGCAGCGGGAGGCCGGTCGGGTCGAGCTTGAGAAGGGCACGGTCAAAGGAACTCCCTGATGAATAGCTCCAACCCGACACAAGCACGTTTCCGTCCTTGTCAACCTGCACGTCTGTTCCAGAGGAAAAACCGCCAAGTGAAAAACCCTTCGACCAGTTCAGCGCCCCTGAGCCGGCTTGGACACTAAACACAATCATTTGGGGAACTCCGTTGGTCTGAGATTGGCCAACCGTGTACAGTGTCCCCGCCGGATCCAAGGCGCTCTGAGCAACCGGGGAATTCAGCCCATACGACAAGATCTCAACCCACTGCTGTTTGCCCGTGGAATCAACCTTCCTCACCCAACCCTGTGTCGATCCATTACTGAAAAGATTGTAGGTGATATAAGCGTTCCCGGCAGCGTCCGAACATATCTCGGTCGGAAGGGCACTGTCGGCAGCAAAAGCGTCGGGAAAACTCTTAAAGAAGATCAAAGAGCCTCCGGAACTGATGCACCACATTCCTTCGCCTGCTTCGCCCGCGACGTACACCGAATTGGAGGGTCCGATCGCGCACGACTCTATCGACGTGTCCTTCACGTCATAGCTCCAAAGGATTTGGCCAGTGGGGCTCACCTTGTGGACAAGCCCGTGCCTTACGCACAGGGCGTTTCCATTACTATCGAGAACGACATCGCTAACTCCACCCGGTGCAGTCCAAAGGACGTGTCCCGTCGCGTCCAAACGCGAGACAGAGGCATCGTCCCCCGCGAGGACCCCTCCATCCGGTTCTGGAACCAAAGTGGTAGGTGTTCCACCCGCAATAAACGTCGTGAAGAGCCTCTTCCCAGTAGCGTCAACTCCAACGACAGCGTTTGGAGGTCCGATTCCACTTGGAGCAGGACCCATCATGAACGTCGTGCCGTTTGGAGTCACGCAACCCTTCACAGAGTGCTTTGTAAGAATCCCGAAAAAGTTGGTGGGATTTCCCGGATCAACCCCCACGTCCGAGTTCGTCGTGGACTTGTTGGACCATACGACAGCTCCGTTAAACGTCAATTTCGCCGCCCCGGTCACGCTTGGATCGCCTCCAACCGAGTTGAATCCGCAATAAACATAGCCTTTGCTCGGAACGACAACCTTGACCGTTGTGCCATCGATCCCAAGCATCGTGCCTATGTCGTAGGTGGCGAGCAGAGTGTTGGCCGCGTTGTACTCGTTAACAAAATGATCGACCACGACCGCGACGTTGCTTTTGCCATCGCCAAAGACCCGATAGGGCTCTGCCCGTGTCCACAGAACCGTGCCGGTCGATGACAATGCAATCCATACGTTGTTGCCGGCGGCCATATCAACGCCGAATGCGTAGGTCGTCCCATCGGAGTTCTGAACGATGCCATACGGGTTATTGAGAGGAACCTGCTGCGACCAAAGCGCCGCTCCCGATGATGAGATCTTGACGACCTTAGAAATCGGTGGGTTGGTCGGAGTCTGCATATTTAGAGAAACCGAGTCGTCCTTCGCCACGGAAAAGATAAAACTGCTGAGCCCTGACTGCCAAAGAAGCTGGCCGGCGGAGTTCACCTTCTTAAACGTGCCATCATCGGCCGCAATGAGCAGATTCCCCACGCTGTCAAATTGGACGGCATTGGGTACGTCCATCGGAGCGACTGCCGTCGACTTCCAGACCGAGTTGCCGCCGGAGTCGAACTTCGTCAGCACTGAGTCCAGCGAGAAATAGACGTTATCTGCAAAGTCAACCGCGATCCTCGGCGTCCATGAACTGGCAAAAGCCTGAGAGCCAATCACCTTTGAAAACAGGTATCGGCCCGTAAGATCGAACTTGACTAAAAGGTAGTCAATCTCGCCGTGCAAACCCCGATCCGTCATCCCCAACTCATAGACTGCATCCCCGCCTTCCTCAATCTGAAACACGTTAAGAGATAGACCATGCGTCTTCCATTGGAGCGAGCCGTCCGAAGCATATTTAGTGAGACCGAAGTAGGCGCCGCCATCCTTCGCCGGCGTGATGCCGCCCCCAACGTCATTACCCGTAGGTGCCTGAGGTGAAACGAAAGTGGAGAAGAATCTTCGCCAGGACTGAGCCGGCGCGCAGAGGCACATCGAGACGAAAAAGGCGACAGCGACCAGTCTTCGCAAAACCACGCGCCTTTTGACGCGTGCCGGAGCACCAAGGTAACAGAAACGCAATTAACCTTTTCGCCTTCGCAAGACTTCGTCGAGAAGGACGGCGAGAAAGATGATCGTGCCGGTCACGATCTGCTGCCAAAAGTCGGAGATCCCATGCAAGTTGAGCCCCATCCGAATGACCCCGATGATGAGCGCGCCGATCGCGCTCCCGACAACACTGCCGGACCCGCCAAAAAGGCTCGTTCCTCCGACCACCACCGCCGCGATCGCATAAAGCTCATAGCCTTGGCCGGCCGTCGGCTGCCCGCTCACCAACTGGGACATAAGAAGGATCGCCGCAACCCCCGCCAGCGCACCGGAGATGGTGAAGACGGAAATACGGATCGCTGCCACATTCACTCCGGAGAGCCTCGCCGCCTCCGCATTTCCCCCCAGGGCATAGACGTGGCGCCCAAACACCGTGCGGGTCAACAAGATGTGCCCGAGGATGACCACGATGAGCAAAATCACTGCCGAAACCGGCACCGGCCCCATATAGCCCATCCCCAGAAATGTGAACTTGTGCTGGAGTAGGTCATTCCGAAAGAACGCGAGCTTCTGATCGGAGTCCACCGTTCCGATCGGCGTCCCATCCGTGATCACCTCCGCCAAACCGCGAACCGCCCACATGGTCGCCAACGTGACGATAAACGGCTGCATCCGAAGCCAAGCCACAGCCGCCCCGTTCAAGAAGCCCACCAGCGTCCCCGCCAAGAGGCCAACCAGGCAGGCAAGCGGCATGACACCGTTACCCATTTGCGCGACGAGGTCGGGAGCCATGAGGGCAAGGGCCGTCATCACCCCCACAAAGCCGAGAATAGAACCCACCGAAAGGTCGATCCCCGCGGTGATGATCACAAAAGTCATCCCAACCGCGATGATCCCGTTGATGGAGACCTGCTGGGCCAGGTTCTGAATGCTGATGACTTGGCGGAACGTGGGGGTCGTAATGAAAATGAAAACCAGAAGGAAAAGAAAACCAAAGAGAACCCCGGGATTGACCCCGAAGAAGCTGAAGCGGTTAGGCTTCACGGATCGGAACTCCAACCGCCATCTCGCCGATCCGCTCCTGTGTCGCTTCACCCCGGCTCAATTCGCCCACCATTCTGCCCTCGCGCATCACCAGAACTCGATCTGCCATTCCGAGCACCTCGGGCAGCTCCGACGAGATCATAAGGATCCCAATCCCTTGCGCAGTAAGCCGGTTCATAAGCTGGTAGATCTCTACTTTGGCCCCCACGTCGATTCCGCGCGTCGGCTCGTCCAAGATGAGCAGTTTAGATTGCGTCAGCAGCCACTTGCTCAAGACGACCTTCTGCTGATTCCCGCCCGACAGGTTCTTCACCCGCTGCTCGCCTGAGGGGGTGCGGATATCCAGGCTCTTGATGTACTCCTGCGTCACCGTCCTCTCTCGCCCCTTTTCTACAAAGCCAAGCTTGGACAAGGAGGGAAGTGCGGCGAGGGTCGTGTTCTCACGCACCGTCAAATCAAGGATCAACCCCTGGCCCTTCCGGTCTTCGGTGACGAGTCCGATTCCAGCCTTGATGGCACCACCCGGCCCATGAGCCAGAAGCGGCTTGCCCCCAAAGCTGATCTTTCCGGAGTCATAAGGGTCCGCCCCAAAGATGCACCGAGCGATCTCTGTCCGCCCCGATCCCACCAAGCCCGCCAAAGCCACCACTTCGCCCGCTTTCACCTTAAAGGAGACGTCGTGAATATCGCTTTTCCGGGAAAGATGCTCAACCTCGAGAACCGTGTCGCCAACCTCCGCAACCACCTTGGGAAAGTTGTCCTCCAGCGTCCGCCCCACCATCATCTTGATCAGCTCGTCCGGCGTCACCTCGCTGGTCAACTTGGTCCCCACCGTCTTCCCGTCTCGCAACACCGTGATCCGGTCGCAAATGGAAAACACCTCGTCCATGCGGTGGGAGATGTAGATGACGGAAACCCCTTCTTCCTTGAGTTGCCGGATAAGGCGGTAAAGATTCTCCAACTCATGCTCGGTAAGCGTCGCCGAAGGCTCGTCCATCACCAGAATTCGAGACTTCCGGCTCGTCGCCTTCGCAATCTCCACCATCTGCTGCATGGCCACCGACAGCTTGGAAACTCGAGTCCGAATATCGATGTTCGCCCCCAGCCCATCCATGAGCCTCTGGGCCTCGTCCTGCATCGTCTTCCGATCCAACCACCCTGGAACCGCACCCCGACGCTCTCGCCCCAGAAAGATGTTCTCCGCGATAGTCAGTTGCGGAACCAGGTTGAATTCCTGATAAATGATCTCGATCCGAAGCTTGGTCGCCTCCTGAGGAGAGTGAATCGTCACCACCTCCCCATCCAAATAGATCTGTCCCCCGTCCGCCTGATAAGCCCCCGCAAGGATCTTCATCAAAGTAGATTTCCCCGCCCCGTTCTCCCCCATCAAAGCATGAACTTCACCCGCTTGAACCTCAAAAGAAACATCGTCAAGCGCCTTAACGCCCGGGAACGATTTAGCGATTCCTTGCATGCGGAGAATAGGGGGCATCGGCGATCCAGGATTCAAGATGCAGGATACAGGATGAGGCGGGCTATCAGCCCCCGCTCATTTTTCTAAACTTCGAACAACTTGTAATGTCATCCCGAAGGTGCCACGAGGCAAAGTGATGGTTCCAGTCCGGCTCCCTTCCCCTTGTCCTGGATGCTAGTGCCAGGAGAGGGGGAAGGGCCCGGGGATGGGGGTTCCGCGAGCTTGGAATCTTTGCGCGTAGTGATCTTTGATATTTTTGTCATCCTGAGCGAGTCCCCGAGTCGAAGGACCTGACAGGAAGCCACGGCGTGCTTGTCCAAACACTCCGAAACTCCTGTCAGGGCTTTCGACTCGCGGGCTCGCTCAACATGACAAGCCTTTCGCTCACAGTGATCAAAAATATCCTACTCAACGCTCCCCTCCTAAAGCCCCTTCACCATCCGCCGGTGCGGAATGCTCACTTCCACAAACGGCTCCCCCTCGATCTCATACTCCAGCTTCAAATAGAAAGCCACCGCCGTATCCCGCGCATTCAAAACCATCCGAGAAAACCCGAGTTCCCGCGCAAAGACCTCAGAAAACCGCACCAACTCCGCCCCAAAGCCGCGCCCCTGCAACTCCGGCTCAACCGCAACCTGCCGCATCTTGATCCGCCCGCTCTCGAGCGGGGTTAAAACCAAACAAGCGACCACCACCGAGTCGAGAACGCCAACTAAGTGAAACTCAAAATCTTCAGCCGCAAGCTGCTCCGCCGCGAAGTCCAAGCCCAACGGCCACCGCAAAACCCTCCGCCGGAGTTCAATAGAAGCCAACTGCTCCGCAGACCCAAACTCGGCTTCTCGCACTTCAACCACTGGCAGATCGTCCCTCAAGCCATTTACCATTTACGATTTACCATTTACCGATCCCAGCCCAAAGCCTAGAGCCAAGAGCCCAGAGCCAAGAGCCTCCCAACGTCAAGCCTGCGGGATATCAATGCGATACCGCTGAACAAGCTCGATCGCCTTCTCAACCCCTTCCCAGCCTCTCACTTCAACGGTTTTCTCCTCGAGCTCCTTGTAAATCTCGAAGAAGTGGGTGACCTCTTTCAAAACGTGGTCCTCGATGTCATCCAGCGACTTCAATCCTTCATACCGGGGATCGCCGGTAGCTGCGCAAATGATCTTCTCATCCGGCCCCTTATCGTCCTTCATCAGCAACACCCCGAGCGGCTTTGCCTCCACGATGCAGCCCGGAAAAGTGGGGTGGGAAAGAATGACCAACACGTCCAACGTATCCCCGTCCCGAGCCTTCGTCCTCGGGATGTAGCCGTAGTCGAAGGGGTAGTAGAGCGGGGAATACAGCACCCGGTCCAACCGAATCACTCCCGAGTTCGGATCAACCTCATACTTATTCGTGCTCCCCTTAGGAATCTCAATAACGGTGTTAAAAGCATAAGGCGCATTCGGCCCAATCGGGACATCGAGAAGAGACATTGGTTTGAGGTTACCGAACCTTTCGGGAAGGGGCGGCCTTGGGCGTTACGGCCTTGGGCCTTGCGAAGTTCATCTCAGATCCCCAACGCCTTAGCGCCCTAACGCCGTAACGCCGCAACGCCCAAGGCCCCCCTCCCCAAGCAATCGCCCAATTCGTGGAATAACCACAACGGTGGCCACGTTTTTCCTGCTGTCAGGCATCCTTCTGCTTCTCGGAGGCGCGGTTTGCGTGCTCTACATCCTGTTTGACGCAGCGATGAACCCATCCTGGGGCCGCAGCGTCCTCTGGCTCCTCACCGGCGCCGGGTTCGTCTACTACATCTTCTTCGAGTTCGAAAGCCAATACAAATGGATCGTCACCACCGGCGCAGTGCTTGGCCTCGCCGCCGGCTCCAAACTCTTCATGATGGGCGCGGGCATCAACATCTGACCACGAAAATCGCAGGCGACACCAACACCTGAGCCGTTCCAAAGTGTTTTGCGATGGTTCGTGCGCAACAGAGTTGGAACCTCTTTCCGCTTAATAGCAAGGCCGCAACGCCCTAACGCCGAAACGCCGCAAGGCCGAACGCCCCAACAAACTCTTGTCAAGCAAAACGCCACTTCAACTGACCTGCGCTAAGGAAGTCGCCGTACGATAGAAAGCAACCATGGCCATCGTATCGATCCTTTTCCTGATCCTAGGGGCGGCAGCCGCCATTGGCGGCTTCATCTGCAGCGTCATCATCCTAATAGCAGCCTTCCAAGACGAGCTATGGAAAGGCTTTGTGTGTCTGCTCTGCGGCCTCTACTTCCTCTATTTCGCTCTCGTTGAATACGATGCCGACAATAAGTGGGGCATCGTAGCCGGTGCACTCCTGGGAGGCGCCATCGCGAGCGCCTGCTTCCTAGTAGCAGGGCCCGGATTGGCACACCGCTGATGATTCAGGTTCTACGCTTTGCCCGGCGTCGGGGCCTTGCTTGATCACGAGTCGATAGCCTCCCTTTAGACCCTCCTTCTCGGCGAATCTCTTTGCGGCGCTGAGCAAGGACATGTGGTGCTCGATTATTGATCCTTGAACTGCGCTGCTGCAAAGCTAGAAGGGGCCGTATGATCCTAGCCGTGCCAGAGAACTGGGGCAGAATCCTGCTCCCGTTTGGGTTGCCCGCGCTGCTGAATTTGACTACAGCACACGGATCGATGCCGCCATTAGCGAAAGCTGAGCCCTGAACTCAATGAGTGACTCAGCCGGCAACACATTTGTGTGCAGCGACTCCAGGCCAGCGGGATCGAAATTCGCAATCCGAACTGAATCCCAAAGGGATTCCGTTGCCCAGCCCAGATCCTAAGTCTTGTTGTCAAGCGTCCATGTAAATTTTTCTCCATCGAAGCGCTGCTTGGTCTTGTACATGTGGAAAGCGACGCGAATTTGCTTTCGTGCGGCAATTACAAGTCTCTCGGGGTTCTC
>JANYLD010000265.1 GCA_025363835.1 Armatimonadota bacterium | reverse complement strand
GGTGATCGGTGATCGGTGATCTTCTCTGACGAAGTCTGGCCGGATTTCCGATTTCCGATAACTGATCACTCCTAATGCCTTCTCGCGTACATCGTTCCCGAGGCGGCCTGCCGTTCGCTGGAAGAGACTGAGGGATGAAGGGTGAAGTAAAAGATGGCTCCTTTCCCTGGCTCTGATTCAGCCCAGATTCGGCCTCCGTGGCGCGTCACAATTCGTTTGCAGATCGCGAGTCCTAGACCGGAGCCTTCGAATTCGCGGTCCGAGTGCAGCCGCGTAAATGGTTGGAATAGCTTTCCGGCGTAAGTCGGGTCGAAGCCAACACCGTTGTCTTTTACAAAGTAAGTGGTCACGTTGTCGCGTTCGGCTGCTCCAAATTCGATTTGGGCAGACTCCATCTTTGAGCTGTACTTGAGGGCATTAGCGAGCAGGTTGTCGAGGAGAATCCGGATCATATTCGGATCAGCCTCGGCCTGGACTCCCGGCTGGATATTAAGACGGATATTGTCGCGGCCGGCGCGGTCCTCGACATCCTGCCATGACTCCGCAGTAAGGGCGCTCATGTCGATGGGAGCTGGATGGACGTCGCCACGGGCAGTGCGAGAAAGTCTCAGAAGATCTTCGATGATCTGGTTCATTCGGCGAATTTCGCGCCTAATCCGGCCGAATTCGGAATCTTGCTCCGGGTTCAGCTTGCTTTGAATATCCTCCTTTAGCATGGACGCAATGCTGTCGATGTGGCGAAGGGGCGCTTGGAGGTCATGGGAGACGGCGGCCGCGAAGCTCTCAAGGTCATCGTTGGTCGATTTAAGCTCAGAAGTCCTCAGTTCGACCTGTCTCTCGAGATCGGCACGGTGGCCAGCTTCTGCGACTCTGGCTCTGAGTTGGATTTTCAAAACTCGTCTGGCAAGCAGTAGAAGCGCAACGAGGGCCAACACCTGCACCACGATGCCTCCCCAAAAGGCGGCTGCCGCTCGGTTCCAGTTTTGCGTGTTTGCGGCCTGCCGCCCAGACAAGAGGGTGTTTTCCTCGTCCTCCATCCTGTTGAGAGTGGCGTTGATCTCGGACATTATCCGGGGGCCGGGAGAGTTTGGATCGGTTCTAGGTTTGGGGTCGGCTTTAAGCTTGGCAATTCCGGACGCGAGGATCTGCAACTTGTGCGAAATCAAGGGCCGAAGCTTCTTAACATTGAGACGTTGATCTGGGTTATCGTCAGTTAGGTCTTGAACACGATTTAGTTCATTTCCCAAAGCCCTGGCACTGATCTCGAATTGGTCGATGAACTTCGGGTCGTTTAGCAGTGCATAGCCCCGGGTCGCAGACTCTGCGGTCGTGATCGACGAGCGAATTGCTTCAAGTTGGCCGACCACTTGGTAGGTGTGCATGACCAGCTTGTTGCTGTCCAGAAGCTGCGCTCCGTTGCCGTAAAGGATCATGCCTCCAAAGAGGACCAACATGAGCATGAGAGCAAAGGCTCCCCAGATCGATGTACCTGCCCCCCCGTCGCTTTTGCCAGACATTTTGGTGTTCTTGGATTCTAGCTAAGCCTTGCTCCAGCTTGTAATGTCTTTGGACGCAATAAATGCAGATATGGGCTGAATCGGAAGGCCCAGACCTTTTAAAAATTGGGCGTTACGATGAGGCAACTCGCCCGTAGTAGTGTATAGACAGCTAATTTGAATTCGTCCACTCTGAAGGAAACACTATGAAATCACGCAACCTATTTCTATCTGCGATGTCCGCGATTATGGTTGGAAGCGTGGTTCTGACGCCGGCGTTCGCATCGGCACAGAGCCGTGACCGCGATCTCCAACGCAATCAAAATTCGAACCGCTCCCCGGGACGGGACTACGGGTCTAACAACCGCGGCAGCACCAACTCAAACGACCGCTACAATCGGCAGCCCGTCCACCTACAGGGAGGCTATCTGGGCGACGGCAGAATGCCCTCGCGCAATCAGAACTGGAACTCGGGGGACCGCTCTGGAGGCCGCGGCTGGAACCAGAGTGGATCTCTTTGGACCAACCAGTCGGGCAACCGCGACTGGAACAACGGCGATCGAGACGACCGCCAATGGAACCGGAATCGTGACGACAATCGGGATCGAGATGACAATCGCGATCGTGACGACAACTGGAATCGGGATGACTATCGATATCGGCAGCCCGTTTACTACCAGAGCTACGGCTATTCGGCTCCCTACAACAACAACAGTTACTACAACAGTAACGGCTACTACAACAGCAGCAACAACTACTACAACAGTAACGGCTACTACAACAATGGGTATTCGAATTACGACCGCAACACTGAATGGCGAACAATCGCGGATCTGGCCGGGCTCCTTTCAGTAGTCGGAATCCTTGAGCATGACGACACGCTGGCGTTCGTTGGCGGTGCAGGTGCGCTTTATTCCCTGTACCGATACGACCAAGATCGCTACAGCGACGACCCTGCCTGCAGGCTTCGGGCGGAATACTTCAACCACCCCTACTTCTATCGAAATGGGCGACGCTACGACCGGATCTCCGTGAACCGGCGCGGACAGGAGTATTACCAGTTCGTTTGCCGTTGACGTCTGCTTGTAGGCTGTGACATGTGGACTGTGGGCTGAGATTCTTCTCAGCCCACTTTTTTGCGTGCTCTAACGGAAGCCCGGACGCGACATGAAGACGCGGCTACGGGTGAGATCTCCGATTCTGGGGCGGGTTGGGAGCATTCCCGGGGTCACCCTCTCATCCCCTCACGGCGTAACAACAATGCTCTTGCTCGTCGACGTGTCCCCAAAATAAACCGCCGTCCCGCTCAAGTACATCCGCCACCGCGTGATCGTGTAAGTCCCCGGAGAGGCTGGCGCGGTGAGGGTGATCGTAAACACCCGGTCCTGACCCTGCACCACCGACTCCCCAGAATTCAGGCTCGCCGAGCTCATTCCGAACGTCCCTGGGAACGGAGTCGCGCGCAGCACTACATTCGCCGGAACCCAAGTGGTAGAGCCCACGTTTCGCATCGTCACCTTGTAACTAAAAGTCGTCCCCGCCTTCACACTCACCGGCAAGACCTGCGACACATAGCGAGCCGCATAGGAGCCCACGGAAACGTTCACGGGCACATTGAGCGAGTCCTGCCCGAACGTGCCGATCCCGTCGTGGAGCATCTTCCACTGGAAGTTGTAGACACCTGCCGTCACCGGAGCATTCACGTTAAATTTGAACGTCTTGCTCTGACCAGGCGCGATCACGTCGCCGTCGGCAAGAAGGACCCGGTTCAGCCCGAACGCCTTCGTGTCGGCGGGATTCCTGCTCGCGAGCTTGAAGTTCAGCGCCTTGGTCCAGGTCGTGTTGCCTGTGTTGGTGAAGGTCATCGTGATCTGGTAGGTCTGGCCCGCCGTCATCGTCGCCGGCACGGTCTGCGAGACGAAGACCGAGTTGTCCACCGGGCCAACCTTGGCAACATTAAAGTCCTTGGAGCCGTTCGGTCCGTAACTGCTGCCGGCAAGGTACAGCCCGCCCTTCGAATCCATCCCGAATCCGCGCAGGAAGTTCTCGGTGTGCGTGTCGTTGTCCACGACGACACCGCCGCTCACAAAGACGTCTCCGGAGGCCGGCCATAGCAGATCGCCGTCCGGCGAGTACTTGATGAGGATGTAGTCGCGCGCCGTCTCGAAGGTCGTGGAGTTGCCGGCCACGTAGATCGCCCCACTCGGATCGACGGCAATTTTCGACCCGTTCTGAGTCCACGCGGAGCCGTACGTCTTTGCCCACAGGATCGCCCCGGCGGGGGAAAGCTTAAAGGTCGCTACCATGGGCGCCCCGACGGTGGCCACGCCCGTCACTAGCACATTCCCTTGGGCATCGAAGGCCCCCGAATATCCCGCCGTGTCGAAGCCTTGATAGTCGAGGGTGGTCGCCCAGACGACGTTTCCGTCCGTGTCGTACTGGCGGCAGAACCCGAGCTGTTGGTAAAGACCGCCACTGCCGATGACGTGGGGCCGACCGCTAGAGTCCACCTGAACGTCGAAGAAATCATCGTTAAAACCGCCATCTTTCGACCAATCGAGGGCGCCCGTTGAATCGAACTTCGTCAGGATCGCAAAGAGGTATCCCGAGTCTTCCGTCAGTCCGGCCAAGTAGACCGTCCCCGCAGTATCGACAGCCATGCCGTTGATCTTGTCGCCTCGACCGGAGGTCCCAGGCCGTACCGTTCGCCACAGCAGTGTGCCGGCCGGGCTCACCTTGGTGACGGTGAGGCTGGGAATCGCCGAGTTGTCGGTCGATCCCACCAGCACGTTCGCCGCCGAGTCGCATCGCACGAAGACGGGAACATCCTTCGTTCCCAAAGTCGTGGTCCAAACCAGCCCTCCGGCCGGGTTATAAAGTCGCAGAAATCCAACACCCGTCGCCGGATCCGACGAGCTGCCCGCCATCGCGATGTTTCCGCTTGGCGTGAGCGTTACCGCGAGCCCACGGAAGACGCCGGGGCCGCTTATCGTGCGACTCCAAGAGACGCTGCCCGTCGGGTTGAACTTGACGATCGCGGCGACCGCTCCGGAAGAGCCGAGCGAGCCGCCCTCGCCGACCACGTACGTGTTGCCCGCAGCGTCGGTCGCGCTCGCCTCAACCACGTCCATCGATCCGCCGTACTCGGCCGTCTGCTGCGTGGAGTTCCCACCCGCGCGGTCCGTGTGCAGCAAGACCGCGTCATCGTCCGTCGCGCCCCCCGCGTAGTTGCCCAGGGCAATCACACCGTTCGGGTCATCGAGCGCCACGGAAATTCCGGTGTTGGGGGTGGCGGGGTTCGCGAGCGTGTTCGCCCAGACGAGGGCCCCGGCGCTGTTTGCCTTCGCCATAACCATATGGTTGGTCGCGTCTCTGCCTACGGCGTACATGCCGTCCAACTCGTCAATCGCCAGCCCGAACGGCATCGCCTCCGTGAATCGCAGGTCGGCGACGCCCAAATTCCACTGGATTGCGCCGGAGGAATTGAGCCTGGCCAAGCGCATAAGGTCGGTCCCCGCGGAATCCTTGCCGGAAACCGCGAGCGAGCCCGTGGAAGAAAGCTTAAGGGCGTGGACCGCTCCAAAATTGGGCAACTGGGTAGTCCAGCCCGGCGTGCCGTCGACGGCATAGCTCAAGAGCACGGCGCTGGTGCTGTTCTTTAAGGTTGCCCCAACGACGACGCCGCCCGACCCGTCGGTCACAACCGCAGTCCCTCCGTCGATGGTGGCGTAGCCTGCGTCGTAAGTTCGAGCCCAAAGCAAAGCGCCGGTTGGGGAGAACCGGACGGTGAGCACATCCCAGCTCGAGCCCGCACCGGTGCTTCCGGTGACCACGACATTGCCTCCGGCGTCGATCGAAAAGTCGCTCACCACGTCGTTAAGGGAGGTGGTGTAGGTGCTCGTCCAGACGGACAATCCTTCTGCGGAAACCTTCCTCACCAGGTAATCCCGGTCGATCGTGCTGCCCGTCCACTGAGAGCCGACCAGCACAGCGTTGCCGGAAGCGTCGACGCCGACTCGCACGGGATCTGTCGGGTAGCTGCTTCCCATGTAGTTTCGGTACCACTGGAGGTTGCCGTTGGGGTCGTACCGAAGGAGGGTCATGTTGCTCGCCTGCGAAATCTGCCGCTGCGCCCCCGCCAGATAAACGCCGCTCGCCGTAGCCACGACGTCCCAAGCCCTTCCCGGAAACTGGCGCACCCAGTTCACGCTGCTGTCGGCGTTGTACGACGTGAGCACCATCGTCTGCCCAGGCGTACCCCGGTGCGCTGTGCTGCACGCGTAGTACCCCGCCCCACCCTTAATGATCTTCCCGACACTGATCTTGGCCGGCCTGCCAAGGTCTTTGGTAGTGGACCAATTCAGGAACGACTGCTCCTGCCCCAAGCCCGTCAGAGGGGTGGAGGCGAGCAAGAACGAAGCAACGAAAAGCAGCGGACGAATCTTCATAGGGACCAAGCCCCATTATAAGAGCCGCCTCCGCGTTCCAGGGTTACAGCCGCTGCGTAAGTTGCAACAATTTCAATAAAAGTTGCACGCAAGGGTCCGTTTTGCCGGGGGCCCTGGGAAATCGCCAGCCTTCGTAGTCAATCTTCAGCTACCCACCATTACCCCCCTTCGCCCTCCCCCGTGGCTTGTCGTCCTGCGGGCGCGGGCGCTTTCCTTGTATTTTCACCGTATTCGCTATATGCTGGTGGTGAGAATATGGACTCTAGCGTGAGGGAGCGCGTCGAGGTGCTCCGGGGAGACATTACGCAGCAGCGCGTAGACGCGATCGTGAATGCGTCAAACCCGAGCCTCTTACCCGGGAAGGGTGTCTGCGGGGCCATTCACCGAGTCGCGGGGCACCGGCTTGCTTTCGACTGCGCGAAGCTCGGCGGGTGCGCACGAGGGGAGGCGAAATTAACCCATGGACATCGCTTGCCCGCACAGTACGTCATCCACACGGTCGCGCCACAGTGGAAGGAAGGCAAGGAGAATGAGCATGAAGTGCTCGCCTCGTGCTACGCCAACTGCCTCCGGCTGGCATCAGAAAATCGCGTCACGACTATTGCGTTCCCGTCCATAGGAACAGGCATTCAGGGGTACCCGGTCGAAAAGGCTAGCAGGATCGCCATCCGGACGATCACGGGTTATCTGGAAAAAGAACCTAACATTCAGAAGGTAACGATCGTCTGCTTCACAGAAGAGGTCGAAGCCGAATATCAGCGAGCCCTTCGAGAGGCTCTGGGCAGCGCGGAAGTTGTGGCGTGAGGCATTTCGGGGCTTTAGGCTTTGGGCTCTAGGCTTTGGGCTCTAGGCACTAGGCTTTAGGCTTTGGGCTTTAGGCTCTACGCTCTACGCTCTACGCTCTGGGCTTTGGCGCTCTAGGATCAAAGGTCTGGGAGGTTTTCGGCTAGTGAACCTGGAATACAATGGGTTAGGAGCCGTGTTGGCGTATGGGAAATAAAGTGATGGTCCACTCTCGCGTTTTCGCTTTGGCTGCAGGACTTGGTCTTGCGTTGGTAGGTTGCGGTGGCAACGGCAGTGCCCTCAACAACGGCGGCATGGTTGGCGGGCAAAGCACGATGAACAGCGCGGCCAACAATGGGCCAAGTGCGGGCGATGTTGGGCTGTTTATCACCGACAATTTGAGCGATAAATACGATCACGTTTGGGTTTCCATAAAGAAGATCGAATTGAAGCTAGCGGCGGGCGGCACCCGCGAGATCTTTGCCGATCCGGCCGGATTAGGCATCGATCTGTCGAGCCTGCATGATGACTCGGGGCCTAAGTATCGCTTCCTAAACCAACTCACGTTGCCGGAAGGCACTTACTCAGAGGCGGTGATCACTTTGGAGAAGAAGGCTGTGCTCTTCGCCACCAACACGACGACAGGGCAATCGACTGAAATCGCTACGCAAGCGGCACCCAACCCACAACCGGCTAAGGACAAGAAGAAGGCGACTCCCGATGTGTCTAAAGACTCCGTTTTGGATCTGACGTTTGATCCTCCGAAGATGCTTGGAACGGGACACGATGACCTGGTCCTCGATTTTGACTTGAGCCAGTGGAAAGACGATGGCGGGAAGCTGGTTGGAGTTGTCACCACCTCGATGGGCGCCGGACTGGAAGCAGCCGATCGGAACGGATCAGTTGTGGAGGAGGGCGTCGTTAACACGCCGAAGGGCGAGGTGCCGCAGCAAACTTTCATCCTCAAGAAGGGAGATTCGAGCCAGATTCAGATCCAGACGACTGCAGCGACTGCGCTTACGGGTTTGGCAGGGGCAGGCGATCCTGTGTTGACAAAGGGGCTTAACGTCGAAGTTTCAGGCTCGTTTGACACCAACACTCGTCGGTTGAACGCCTCATCCATCAGGCTTCTGGATCCCAAGGCGCCGGCCGTTTCCCAGCTAGAGGGGGTCGTGTCCGCGATCGATCCTAAAACGGGATCTTGGAAGGTTACGCCGTCGGAGACGCGTGGGCTCCTGCCTCAGGGAATTTCTGTTCCGGTGACTCTGGCGACTGACTCGCGATTCACGGGTTCCAGCGGGTTGTCGCTCACCAAAGATGAATTTCTGAAAGGATTGTCAGCGGGCAAGAGTGTCTCGATCTTTGTCTCAGGCTCTTATGATTCTTCGAAGGCTCTCTTTACCGTTGGCGATGCGCGTTTGGAGAATCAGGATACGCAGCCGGCGGTGAAGGTCGCAGGGCTGGTATCGAACCCGAAAACGGACTCTTTAACCTTTGGGCTGACCGTTACCGACTATGAAGGCCTATTTACTAAGCCAGGTGCGGCCGAGCTCGTTTCCGTGACTCCCAGCACGACCTTCGTGGACCAAGGTGGAAAAACTTTGACGACTGACCAATTCTTTGGAGCTTTACGGACGCCGACTTCGGCGCAGGTGAACGGGGTTTTGGATACGAGTACGGGGAACGTGGTTGCCAACTCGATTAAGTTGGCGCCAGCGGCGGCTGGGTCGGTTGTCGCGACGAAGAAGCACGGGAAGAAGTAGGGCGTTTCTTTCGGTTTCTGGAGTTCACGCGGAGGTTGCGGAGGTTTCCGCTGAGGCCGCGGGTCGGATTCATTGACTCTTGCCTCTTGGCTCTTGGCTCTTTCGACCTTGTGGCGTTCGCCCCCATCCCCGCTTCGCGGTACTTCCCCCACATGTGGGGGAAGATTCTTGCTTTCCTTTTTATAACGTGGGCATTGTGAGTTGACGATCTGTGAGCCACTCCAGGCCTTGGTCGTGGACTCTGACCATTTCTTCTAACCCTAGGTAGCCCCGGGTGGGCATGATGATGCCGAGTTCCAGGGTGTACACCTCGTTGGCTTGGATGGGGACGAAGGGGGATTGGTTGTAGCGTTCCCATCTGGGCGCGAGGGTAGCGCCACCGTCGTGGGCGACACGGCCGACCTGGTGGCCGAGAGCGTGAAGATATTCGTCGTAGCCCTGGCTGACGAGATAACTTCGGGCAGCGGCGTCGACCTCCCAGCCTTGAACTCCTGGTTTTAGCGCGTTTGCGCCGGCGTCGAGCGCGCCGAGGACGGCCTGGAGGGCGCGCTGGACGTCTTCCGGGATTCCATCTTCGCCTGGAGCTTGGACATACCAGCAGCGTTGAATGTCGCTGGCGTAGTCGTCCACCACGATGCCGAGATCGATGTGGAAGACGTGGCCGGCAGTGATAGCGATGCTGTCCGAAGGGACGCCGTGGCCGATCATAGAGTTGGGGCCGCTGTTGACGATGGGGTCGGCAACTTTGGGCCAGGCGTAGCCGAAGCCTTGTTTGTCGATCTCGCCGTGGATGTAGCGCTGGACCTCGGCTTCGGTCTTCCCTGCTTGTGCAAATTTCCCGATCTTTTCGAAGAGGATGTTAGTGTGGTGGATCGCCGTCTTCATTCGGCGGACTTCTTCGGCGGTCTTTTGGGATCTCAGCGATCCGCAGACTTGAGCAGCGCTGACGAGGCAGCCTTCAAAACGCGTGCCTTTGAGGTAATCCTCAAGGAGCAGGACCATTCCATAGGTGATGCCGTCCGCCTTGTCGTTGTCTTTGGAGAAATTGATGCCAATTCTTGGCTTTCTGCCTGCGGGAACGGCTTTTTCCAGGGCCTCAACCAAAGCGTCTTTGATGCCTTGGACATAAGGAATGACCTGGGTCCAGTCACCGCTGGCTTCGAACGGCTCGGCGTCGTAGTTGCCGACCACTACGATCCGCTCGCCGGTCTTGGTGATCAAGAATGCGGTCAGCCAAACAAGGCCGGTTTCGGTGATGAGCGGGAGGACGGTTTCGCCG
>JANYLD010000255.1 GCA_025363835.1 Armatimonadota bacterium | reverse complement strand
GCAATTTGTTTCTTGAACGTGGGAATGACACTGCCCGAGGAGCCCAGTACATTGCCAAAGCGGACGGCCATAAATTTCGTTATCGGCTGCACCGTCAATGGATGCTGGAGACCGGAGGCTGGAGGCTGGAGCTCTGACCCTAACGTCTGACCGCCTACTGTCCACTGCCCACCGGTTGCAGTGCTCGCCAGGGCCTGCAAGTACAGTTCGGCCATTCGCTTTGTCGCCCCCATCACGTTTGTTGGATTGATGGCCTTGTCTGTGGAGATGAGCACGAAACGCTCGACGCGGTGCGCGAGGGCCAGATTGGCCAGCAAGCGGGTCCCCAGAGTATTGTTGGTAAAAGCCTCCAACGGCTGCTGCTCCATCATTGGCACGTGCTTGTGGGCTGCGGCATGGAAAATGACGGCTGGCTTGAATCGATGGAAAATTCCGTCGATTCGCTCCCGGTCGGTGATGTTGGCGACGAGTGGAGTGATATTCGAACCCAGCCCGAGATCGATCAGTTCCTGTTCGATTTGAAACAGCAAAAATTCACTCCGCTCGACCAATAGTAATTGGCGTGGTGCATAGCTGGCAATTTGCCGGCAGAGTTCACTGCCGATGCTGCCGCCAGCCCCAGTTACCATCACGACCTTATCCAGCACAAGTTCCTTGATGCGGTTAGTTTGCAGATTGATGGCCTCGCGTCCGAGCAAGTCTTGAATCTCGACTGCCCGGATCTGAGAAACTTTTACGCGGCCTGTCAGCAGCTGTTCATAGGAAGGTACGATCTCGAAGCGCAGCTTGAGCTGGTTGAGCAGCCCGACGATCACGCGCATGCGTTTGCCGGCCGCGCTTGGCATGGCGATGATGACTTCGTCAATTTTATGCCGGTGCAAGTAATCCGGTAGCGTTTCGGGTGATCCCTGGACTAAAATCCCGTGTATCGTTGTGCCCCATTTCGTACGATCGTCGTCAAAAAAAACCTTGGGTGCCAGGCCGCGACCGCGGCGCATCAGTAGATCCCGGGCAAGACTGGCCCCGACATCTCCGGCCCCGATGATGGCAACCTGCTTCTCATTGCCATTTGTGGTGTTCTTGTCGAAGTACCCTTCACGAATTAAGCGCAGGGAAAGCCTGAATCCGCACAGAAAAAGAAAGGAAACCAGCAGATCGGTCACGATGACTGCGCGGGGAGGAGCATAAACCACCCCGGCGGCAACCCAGACTCCCAGTGTGAGAGCGGCGGAAACGGCACAAACGGCCAGCAGCTTTCCGAGGTCGTGAAAACCGAAGTAGCTGAGCAGGCTGCCAAACTGGCCGGAGACAAACAGCAGGAGCAACTTAGACCCGATCAATCCGCAGAATATCCAGTCGGCATGGGCGAAATACTCGGCTGGTACGATGAAGTCAAAGCGCAGAAGGTAGGCGAGCCAGAGCGAACCGGTCAGGCCCGCGGTATAGGCTGCCAACAAATATGACTGGCGCAGAAATTTAGGAAAAAACCTTGGCAAGGAGATCTTCTCAGAAGCGGGTTTCGATTTCGGATGCTCCAGGGGGAGGGAAAGGCTGTAGTGGCTGGCTTCGTTCAGCAATTTTAATCAACTGTTGGTCGGCCCCAAGTTTGCCCAGCAGGCGTTGTGTTCCCTTCAGTGCCTTCAGACGGGAAATCGCGGAAAGGATGGTGAGCGCGATCAATTGAAGGTCGACCCAGACTGTTTGGTGTAACGTGTAAAAGAGTCCAAGTCGGCTTTTCCAGGGTCGGATGACTTGATTGTATTTCAAATCGGGATTTGAGCTGCCCTTGAGAATGTCGCCTTCGTCAGCAAATACCAATGAAGCAAAATCCGTGATGCCGGGGCGGGCATCAAACAAGTGGTATTCTTCCTCGGTGTAGAAATTCGTCACATCGCGCATGACTTGGGGGCGAGGGCCGACCAAGCTCATGTCCCCTATGAGGACATTCCATAATTGTGGGACCTCATCAAACTTTGTCTTGCGGATCAGTTTTCCTACCCAGGTGATGCGGCGGTCGCTAACTGAGGTGGAGGCCCCGCCATGTTTATCTGCATTTTTAACCATGGAGCGAAGTTTGATCATGTTGAATGTTCGCCCGCGAGACCGCGCACGAGGTGCGATATAGAATGGACTGCTAAAATCTTGCAGCCAAATCAGCAGCATGAATAGCAGCAGGATGGGCCACAGCAGGAGAAGGCCGCTGACCGAGATTGCGATATCGAAAAGGCGCTTTAACATAGCTTAAAGGGAAAGGAGAAGTCGCTGCGTGCGCCGGACGATGCTGGGCGCATCCATTTCGTACGTGGTTCGCAGATAGGCTTGCGATCCGACAACACTGGAGAAACAGCCGTCCAGGCCAATGCGCAGAAATTTGGCCGGGAAAACGCCGGCATCTGCAATAGTTTCCAGCACAAGTCCGCCCAATCCACCATGAATAGTATGCTCTTCTACGGTCACAATGGCCTTATGGTGGCGGGCGGCGGCAACGAAGAGGCTGGGCTCGATCGGCTTGAGCGAGTGCACGGAGTAGATGCTGGCGCTCACCCCGGCTTGCTCAAGTGCATCCGCAGCCCTGTCTACTTCCGAGAGTATTCCTCCAGTCGTGAAGAAGGCGACATCACGACCTCTACGGAGCAAGCGGGGCCGGCCAAGCACGAAAAGTTCATCGGCTGGACCATCGGGTCCATTGTCCTTGTCGAGGCGAAGAAAGCAGGTGCCAGGGGTGGTGGTTATGACTTTAGTGGCCTCAGTGACTTCCCCAAGACTGGTGGGGGAGACGCACGTGACCTCGGGCAGTGATCGCATTATCGCGATATCTTCGGTGGCGTGATGTGAAATGCCCAGTTGACCATAGCTAAATCCACCCCCGATGGAAATGACCTTCACATTTGCACCGTGATAGGCGGCATCATTGCGGATCATTTCAAGACAGCGTAAGGTTGGAAAATTTGCGATCGAGTAAGTAAACACAACATGCCCTTCC
>JANYLD010000238.1 GCA_025363835.1 Armatimonadota bacterium | reverse complement strand
CTACCTCATCAGAAGGGTCGCAATCGATATCGCCGAGAAGTGCGTTCTCACGGACCTCCAACAGTTGCTATGCGACGTTGCACTGGATGAGAGTGAAGAGCACAACAACCGAACACAAGCCGCCTATGCAGTCTGGCGGATCGGTGACCGGGATACACGGGCCCGCCTCCTCCCGTTAGCGTTCGGATTACGGGGACCAGATCCGGACGACGAATTGAAGGGATGCGCCTTGAGGGCAAACTGGCCTGAAAACCTGACCGCAGCGGACCTGTGCAAATGCATCACCCAACCGAAGCAAGACAACCTCGTCGGAAGCTACGCCGTGTTCCTAGACCAAGATTTTCAGAAGGGCCTTTCGCCTGAACACATCGACACACTCCTAGAGTGGCTGCTTGTTGTTGACGAACCTTCCTCCCGACATTCGAAGTTAGGCAAGATTCCCAGCTACTTAACGGCTTTCGCGTGGTCCAAAGCAGATAGTCAGCAAAACCTCGAACTGCTGGCGCGCGTCATCGCTAAGCGGCTCAAAAGCCTTCGCGAACCCCTTGACTGGTATCCAGACCTTATAACGCACGAGCAGTATCTGAACGAGGTCAACAAGCGCCGCAGGGTACTCGACCGTATTGTGCTGGACCAATCTACAGCAGTCGACAAGATTCCGCACCTTGGGACAACATGCGACAAGCTCGTGACGTGGCAAGACCTGGCCTGGGTAGCGCAGCGCGCAATCGAAGCACCAGAAGACCAGATCGATACCTGGAAGAGAATTCTCCGCCAGTTTGGATGGCGAACTGAAACCGCATTCGACGACATTCTCACCTTGGGACAGTCAAATCCCGTCGTAAGAAGCGCATTTTGGGATTACATCGAGCCCATAGAAATCGAATCCGAGGCGGCTGACGAGTGTCGAGAACGCCTTGCCGAAGAGCGCGAATGGCAACTGCGGCGGGAAGCAAAAAAGCCGCCGGCCCATCCCGAGGTCGAAAAGTTCGTCATCCAATCATACAAAGCAACGATTGCTGGCGAGGACCAGTTTTGGCTATTTCAGAAATACATGGCCTACGACGAATTCGGACTTTGCCACGGCATCGAATTCATAGAACCGGACATCGACGCGTTGCCAGGGTGGAAGAGCCTCTCTGAAGAGCTAAAGGCGGAATGGCCAAACCTGTGTGAGCACTACCTATCACAACACTCCTCACAACCAAGACAGTGGAAGCCCGATAAAATCTATCACCCGGATATCGCCGGATATAGAGCGATCAAGACCCTGTACAAGCTACAGCGGCTGCCCCTCGGACCAGAGCTTACGGACCTTCTAAAGCGTTGGGCGCATGGAATTATCGCGATGAGGGCTCAGTTGCTGAGCCAGGTCGACGAAACAGATGAGCTGTTAGTTCGACTCTCGCATGAGACGGCACCGGATGAAACTAGACGAGCACTAGAACATTTCGCGAGACTGGAAGCGCGGACAGGTTTTCCTTACATCGTAACGTGTACGGAGCCCATTCACGACGACATTCTGAGGACCTGGTTGCTCAAGCTCATCACCCGCCGCAAACTCAAGCTAACGGACGAGTCCAGTCTACTGGCCGTCCTCTTAAAGGCCGGATTCGCGCCCGCTAATCGCTGCGCCCTGAAACTTGTCTCTCAACACAAAGACCCAACCCAGCGCGATCGGGCAATAGAAGCAGCTTCCGCTATCCTGACCTACAGCACGGATCCACCTTGGAAGGTGCTCTACAGAGTGTTTTCGACTGATCCAGACTTTTGCGAGAAGGCCCTAAAGAGCGCCTTCAAAGGTCCTTCGGAACTTAGTGCGCAGAGCCTCGTTACGCGAATCGGCGTCGACGGGGCCAGCGAACTGTTCTGCCTCATATGCGACGCTATGCCACCCAAAAGCGACCCGGAATGGCAGGACGGATTTATGGGTCCGGATCAGAGTTTAAGAATGTTCCGCGACGCGATCACAAGGACTCTTCTCGAGCACGGCACCAGCGAAAGCCTCGCCGCCCTACGTCGCCTTCGCAACGCGTTACCTGACGCCGAATACCTGAAGTGGTACGTAATCGACGCAGAAAGGATATTGCGACAGAACTCGTGGAAGTCGCCATCCTGTAAGCTCGTCATGTCAATCGCTACGCTTGGCGAAGGACGTCTCGTGAACACAGGTGCACAGCTTCTCGAGGTGACTATCGGCGCCCTTTCTCGGGTCCAGAATCGCTTACGGGCGGACGGGGAATGCCGATTCCTGTGGGATGAATTCAAATCTGCCGAAGGCTTGAGCCTCTCCCAACCAAAGGACGAGAACACTTTGTCGGACTTTGTCAAGCTGCGTTTGCAGGACGAACTCGTCGGACGGGGAATAGTTTTGAACCGAGAAGTCGAAATCGTAAGGGGGTCAAAGACGGACATTCATATAGATGCAATTTCGAAGCGGCCGGATGGCACATTTGACGCCATCAAGTTAGTCATTGAAACAAAGGGCTGTTGGCATCCCGACCTCGAAAAGGCAATGGAGTCTCAACTTGTGCGACGTTATCTCGCCTCCGAAGAAAGGAACCATGGAATCTATCTAGTTGGCTGGTTCGAAAGAGCCAACTGGGACAAAGGCGATGCTCGGCGAGACAAATGCAGGCGAGCAAAAAGCCGCAATCGTGACCGTTTCGCTAATCAAGCCGCAACGCTTTCAACTCACGGGAACAAGCAGATTTCATACTTCGCCCTGGATTGCTCCTGGAATGAGGTCCCCGCCAAACGCCGCAACAAAACCAAATCGTCTACAAAAACCGCAAGAATCCCTCTTGCAGAATAGCAGACACACGTCTACTATATACGGATAGCATCAATCAACCGTGATGTAACGCGCGGCCGCGCCCGACAGGCCGCCGCCCAGCGTCAGAAGCCACTCGACGAAATCGCATTCCTGGTCAGCGCCTTCTGCAAGAAGTCGACACCCAAGTCGAGGCCGCCATGCATAAAGCCGGATACCACCGCCGTTGCGGCGAATGGAGGAAAAAGAGAAAGTCCATGTTCAATCCCGACCAAACACCCGCCCCCGAGATGCGTACTCCGAGTTCCGAGTTTCCTGCTCAAGAGGGATCTCAATTCCGCGCTCCGAGTTCCGAGCTCCCGGCCTCCCCCAACGTCCCAAATCCAGAGGCGCCCCCACAAACCCAACTGACCGTCTTCCCGATGGTCCCCCACTGCGACGATCTAGAGTTCAGCGACATCCTCACCGAGAACTCGCTTGAGCTCATCATCGGCCGGCTCGGCGAAGACCAAGACGAGAAAGTCCGAGACTTAACGCGCGAATATCTCCGAAGCCTGGAGTTTCAATTCCTCCTGGGCGGCGCGTCTCCACTCGAACTCGTCCTCGTCCGCCGCATCGTCTACTGCTTCGCCATCCTCCAATACTTCGAGACCCTCTACGCCCAAACCATGGGCCAATCGAAGAAGAACCGGGAGCACGGAATCGAACTCACCCGGCTCAACCAAGCCCACGGCCGCTACCTCAGCGCCATCAAAGCCCTCAACCAAGTCCGAAAGGCCAGAATGCACACCTCAGCCCGCTGGGACGTCGGCAGCCAAAACCTCTACGAGTCCATGTCCACCTGCCGCGTCCCTGTACCTGACGATCAAAGCCAATCCCAAGTGCAACATTCCTGACCCAAAAACGCCACCCAAACCGTTCCACCCGCAACAAACAGCCAATAACACCAATGCCATGTCACAGCAGATTGCTATTTTCGGCACCGACACTTGACCGAACAGGGGTACTTCACTTACAGTGATAGGGTTCTGCTTTTCTACTTGGAGACGATCTAGATGCTTTCTCTCGTTGCTGCCTCTCTCTTCCTGACTGCCCGACCACCTTTGATAGGGGGGATTCCACACCTTGACTATGCCTTGGCATGTCGTGCCACTGGACACCTGAACGCAACCATCGACGTCGTCGATGAGCTGGTCGTCAAGCCAGTAGCGCTGACCGACTTCGACCTCACGGGGCCTACCAAAGACAAGAGTCAAAAGCTCAGAACGGACGGGGACGGAAAGATCAACATCGACCTTGACCCTGGCTCATACACGCTCGCCATCTCGAAGCCCCTTGCGTTCAAGGGCAAGCAATACACGTGGAGCAAGACATTTGACATAACAGATGGTCAGACCTACAACTTACAGCTGACACAGTCTGATGCGACGGTTGCCGAGGCGGCACCGGTTCGAGAGATTAGCGACGCAGCAAAGCTTTACAGGCTATATGCCCATTCCGTGGTCACGGTGGAAAGCGACGCAGCGCAAGGCAGCGGCTTCCTGGTGGACGCCACTGGCCTCATCTTAACGAATTATCACGTCATCAAAGCGTCCACGGCCTTTGCGGTCAAGTTCGGACCGGGCGAGCGGTATGACGCAGAAGTTATTGCGACGGACCCCGTGGCCGATGTCGCCGTGCTCAGAGTCAGTCCCGATGCATGTAAGGGCCGCACTCCTGTACCGGTGCTAGCTCCTGGCGAGTCGCTTGGCGTTGAGGGCGAGAATGTCATTGCAATCGGCAGCCCGCTGAACCAGGAACAGGCTTTAACACAAGGGATCATCTCCAAGGTTGACCCGGATGCGCTGATCTCCGACGTTAACATCAATCACGGCAACTCTGGAGGTCCGCTCCTTAACATGGCGGGCGTAGCCATCGGGCTCACGACTTTCGCAGATCCCGCCACACAAGGCGGTCCGGGCATTTCCGGCATTGTGTCGATACACAAAGCGGAGAAAGCCTTAGAGGATGCGAGGTCCGCAGAGCCGAAATCAATCCCGCCCTCCGCCGAAAAATTGCCTGATGTATGCCCTGTAGACATTCCAGAAGATATGGTGGAGCAGATTGGAAGCAAGATTCGGCGCACCGATCCCTACTTTAAGTATCCCAAAAACTTCAGGACCTATATCGAAACGCCTTTCGATGTGCACGCAAACGACTTGGAATTCCAAAAGGCATGGGATAGGAATATATCGCGACGATACAAAGGAAAAATGCCTGCCGACCAGAAGCAGGAGCATGGCCCGAGCGCGTTCTGGTTAAAGTACGTTGGCAGGGCGAACCTGCCGCTCGTGACTGTCAAGGTCCTACCGTGGCCTCAGGAGAAGTCGAGCAGCATTTGGACCCGAGTGTTGATTAGCCCGTACATCAAGCCAAATCTCGAATTGAGAGACGATTTCGCGAAAATGCTTCTGATCCGGGACGGCAAGGAAGTTGTTCCTATCCAGCGAAACAGAATTCGGGACACGATGATTTATGATGGCTATAACGTTCAAATAGCGGATACCGCCATGGCGGGGTTCTACTCCTACGATCCTAGAGCCTTCGAGCCCTCAGGCAACCTAGAGATGCGCATCTGGAAGAACGACCGGCAGGACTTCACTTCGATCAAGATCGACAAACGCTTCCAGGAGAGACTCTGGGACGAATTCAAGGGCTGGGCCCAATTGGCTCAAGGAACACCCGGTCTTGTCTTAAGGGATACGCCACCAGAGGACCAGCCAGTGGCTCGTGCACAAAAGCCTGCATCAACTGCTGGACAGCCTGCCACCTTACCGCAGCCGGCTACGAGCGCTCAGAACGTACCCGCTGTCGCGTCGACGCCGGCAGCAGCCGCTGCGTCAACGCCAAAGCCAAATCCGACACGAAAACCAGCACCGTCGCCAACTCCAGCACCAACTCCAGCCCCAGTTCCTACCACCCCGGCACCAACCCCGACGCCCACCCCAGCGCCAACGCCGGCACCAACACCAACTCCCACTCCAAAGCCAACTCCTACTCCCCCCACTCCCACGCCGGTCCTGGCTCCGCTGCAGGGAGCGTTGGACGGACTGGACCCAGATACAACGGCAATTGAAGCCCGCATCAAAGCGGTGACGACGGCGGTAGGAACCGTCAAGCCCTGGGACGTCATCGTGGCCATTCAAACCGATCCCAAAGCCACTTTCGCCTACGTCGACTCATGGGCAACCCTCCACGACCTCCTCGTGAAGGCAGGCGTTCGAGGCGAGGTGGTCGTAAAGCTTCGGCGAGGCGAGAACGTGGTGACTTCAAAGGCGGTGGCAAAGTAGCGGGAAGGCGATGACAGCTGTGATCGTCTTCCGGGCGCTGTTGCTACTCGTTGTCATCAACAGCTACGTGGCCGCGGTGGTTAGTCTGAATGCAAAGGGCATCAAGACCTGGTGGAGTTCGCGCCCCCAACTTCACCTTCCTCCGCGGGACCGGGCAGCAAGCATTTGGGCAACCCATGTCTCTCTGTCCTTGTTCGTTGAAGGAGCGTTCTTGCTCATTTCCAACCAGCAGGACCTTTACTGCTTGCTCCTGCCGTTCTTGTTTCCGCTCGTTTATGTCGGAGTGAGGAAGCTTGCCCTGAGATTCATGCCGGAAGGTCCCGCCACAAATAGAAAAGGCGGGGATTACTCCCCGCCTTCGAATGATTTCTGACTTGTGTTCAGCTTTCGCTTACTTATGTTGACTACGCGGCTATCTGTGCCTCAGCTCCAAACCAGTCGAGTGCCTTTGCCAACTTGTGCAATGCGGAGATCGATGCGTTGGTATCGCTCTCCTGACATTCCAAACTGCGTGAGAATAATTCAACTAGTTCTTCGTAGCCGA
Organism: Armatimonadota bacterium; assembly: GCA_025363835.1. GTDB lineage: Bacteria > Armatimonadota > Fimbriimonadia > Fimbriimonadales > Fimbriimonadaceae > JANYLD01. The sequence goes on along the minus strand of JANYLD010000238.1, from coordinate 1,199 downwards.
GGACCAGAAAAACCTTCTGGTCGTCTCGTGCCATGCATCAATCTTCAGCATTTCTTCGATCCTTTGGAGAGCTTCACCTGTCAAATACAGTATAGATACGGTAGAAGCCGTATTTGGAGGGGCTGGTCCTACCATGGAGGGGAGGATTTGACGACAATACAAGATGTGGGTCTAAAATGAAGGGAGACATGAGGACGCGGCTCCTATTGCCGGTCACTCTCGGGTTCTATTTATTAGCACCCGCTCTGCTGCATGCCCAAGGCATCCTCTCCCCCGCAAACGCGACGACACCCACGGCGGGCGCTCAGGTAGGCGGAAAGTTCACGGTTGACCTCGTCACGGTGAAGGCCAATGCACTCGGCCTCACTCTCCGCCACGGATCGATGGTTACCGGATCCGAAGAGGTCTCCTACAACGGCCACAAGCTGATTTCAGGCCAAGACTATACGGTTGATGACGCATCAGGGGTGATCTACCTCATGGTGCCTTCTAAGCCAGGCGACACGGTCTCCGTCAGCTACCGATACAGTCCCGCCGCTCCTGGAACAGCCACCCCTGTCCCAGTGAGCAACCTCCTACCTTTCAAACTCGACTTCGGCGGGGGGAACTCGGTGGGCGTGACCCTTGGCATGGGGATGGCGGAACGATCGCCCGATGGCTCGGTTTCGCTGACCAACGTGCTCGGGTGGAACAACTCTTTCAGCCTCGGCGGAAAATCTAAAATGACGGGCCTCATGCTGTTCGGCCAGAAGTCGCAGCAAAACGCCCAATCGCAATTTGAATACCAAGCCAACACCATCGCTCCCGATCAGGGTAAATCGAAGCTGATCCTCCAATCCCTCGCCGGAAACCTTAGCGGTGGCACCTTTCAACTGGACTATCAAGACGTCAGCAAAAACTTCAGCGGCTTTTCCGCAGTCCAGGCCAACGGATACGACGCCTCCGTAGCCAACCAGCTCGCGAAAGAAAAGGGCCTGAAGCGGATGGGCATGAACTTCTCCAACCTGAAGTTTGGTGCGTTGGGGATCAGCGATTCCTACAAGACCGTGGGCGACGAGCTTGGCGGGATCACCTGGCAGACCTACGGCCTCAACGCAGGCGGCCTGAGTCTCAACTACCAGTCGCAGGTAGTGGGCCAGAAATTTGATCGCTTCAACGATATCGCGGAAGGCGACCGGGCGCATGGCGGCTGGGGATGC
>JANYLD010000205.1 GCA_025363835.1 Armatimonadota bacterium | reverse complement strand
TGGCGAAGTCGATGACGCCGAGATCGTCGGGGTCGATTCGGCGGAAGTCTTCGCGAAAGAAGACGTTCTCCACCTTGCGCTCCATGGTCTTGGGTAGATAAGCGCCGCGGGCATCGAAGAGCTCGATGAGAGTGACGCGCGTGTTGCCGGGGAGCTTGCGAGTGTTTACGGCCCCGGCGGCGCCGGAGGCCTTGATGAAGTGGCGCGCTATAGGGACGGCGGCGCTGCGGAGGTCGAGCACGTCGCACCCGGCGCTGAGGAGGGCAGCGATAATGGCACGCTTGATCATTCGAGAGCTTCGCGTGCTGTCGCGGCTGGTGACGACCTTGCTGCGCGAGGGCAGGCAGGAACCGAAGGCGGCGCCAAGGCGGACGGCGAAGTCTGGGGTGATTTCGATGTTGCTGAGGCCGGCGACGCCGAGCTCGCGAAATAGGGTGCCCCGCCAGCGGCTGCCCCAGATGAGGGACATGGTGACGGTTGAGCCGCGCTCGATTACCTTGTCGGGCCAGACTTTGACCTTTGGCCTTATCACGCAACCGGCATCCAACAAGCAGCGGTCGCCGATGACAGCGTCCTCGTTGACAATGACGTCTCGCTTCAGGGTGGCGCGGGAACCGATGATCGCGCTGTGGACGGCGGCGCTGTTGCCGACGTAAGAGCTGTCCCAAACGACCGAACGCTCCACCTGTGCGTCTTCTTCGATGAGAGAGTTGTCTCCGATGGTGGTGTAAGGCCCGAGGACTGCGCCTCTCTTGACTTTGATGCCGCTGCCGAGACAAAGCGGGGGCTTTAGCTTGGCACTGGGATCGATGGAGCAGTTTTCGCCAATGTAGACGCCCTTCTTGTAGACCTTGCCTGGGATGGGGAGATCGAGGTGGCCACCCATGAGGACCTCTTGGGCTTCCCTATACTGCTGGAGAGAGCCGATATCGCTCCAGTAACCATCCATGACGAAGCCATAGATGGGCTTTCCTAGTTCAAGGAGGCGAGGGAAGACATCGGCGCTCCAGTCGTAGGTTTGCCCGGGCTCCATATGTTCGAAGACTTCCGGCTCAAGGATGTAAATGCCGGTGTTGACTGTGTCGCTGAAGACCTCGGACCAGCTTGGCTTCTCCAAGAAGCGCTCGACACGGCCCTTATCGTCCGTAATCACTACCCCGAATTCAAGCGGGTTCTTGACTCGGCTGAGAACGATGGTGGCGATTCCTTTTTTGGCTTTGTGAAAGCCGATCGCCTTGGTGAGGTCGCAGTCGGTGAGGGCATCTCCGGAAACGATGAGGAAGGGGCCGTCTTTGAGGTCTTCCTCGGCTCTTTTGACACTGCCCGCGGTGCCAAGCGGGGTCTCCTCCATGGAGTACGACATGCAGACCCCGAACTCGCTGCCGTCGCCAAATGCAGCATGGATCTCGTCAGCGAGGTAATGGACGGTGGCGATCACCTCTTTGATGCCGTGACGCCTCAGGAGCTCCAGGATGTGCTCCATGATCGGCCGGTTGCAGATCGGCACGAGCGGTTTGGGGCGGCCGATCGTAAGCGGACGCAGCCGCGAACCTTCTCCTCCTGCCATGACGACCGCTTTCATTTCTTCTTCTCAGGATTCAGGACTGCTTGATTTTAGATTGCCGATTGTGCGATTCGGGATTCAGGATTCAGGATTCAGGATTCAGGATTCAGGATTCAGGATTCAGGATTCGGGATTCGGGATTCGGGATTCGGGATTCGGGCGAAGTGTGGCGCATCCTGAATCTCGCGTCTCCCCAATCGAGCAATCGGCAATCAAAAATCTAGCAATCCTGCATCCTGAATCCCGCATCTCGAATCTCGAATCTCATATCTCGCAACTCTACGTCCCCTTTGCGCCGAGGACCTTGATCTCGGCAATGCCGGCGCTCTCGCCGGGCTGTTTGCAGACGAACCTCAGGTAGCGGACGCCTTTGCCTGCTCCTCGGTAGGGCATGGCGACGATGTTGCCTGGCAGCAGGTCGGGTCTTGCGTAGAAGTTCCATCCCCAGTCCACTTCGTGGGCATAGGGCCGGGCGTCCTGCGGCTTTTGACCGGTGAAGTAAGCGAGGATGTCGAATTTCTGCCAGAAATGGGGGTCGCTGCCAATGAGGTCGACCTCAGTGATAACTTGGTCCTTGCCAAGATCGAGTTCGATCCATGAGCCTTTCTTGTTAGGGAGTGTGACGTTTACGGTCGCGTTGCCATCCGTGAGGCCGGCCAAGTTCTTATCGTTCTCCGAGTCTGTGATCTTTGCGCTTGCGGCGAGGTTGGCAGTGGCATCGATCGTGTCGATCGGAACGTTGAAGCGAAGCTCCGTAAAGAGGGCGGCCTTGCCGGTACGGGCAAAGGCGTCGGAGAGTTGCCAGGCTTTAAGCCAGCGGCAGTCGGTGACTCCGTTATAGGTGCAGGCGAGGAGATAGACGCCATTGGCGCCGTCGGCTTGGAGGCCCCCGAACTGGTCGCCTTTGCCGCCTTGGGGGCCCGGGCGGGTAGGAAGTATGACAGTGCCGTTGCCGCCGGTGGTGAGAGTGAGGGCGGGCGGACCGGCGCCAATTTCGCCCTTTTGAGTTTGGTAGAGACTGAGGGTCGCGTTGGCGAGGGGGGCGCCGTCCAGGTTGAGGATGCGGAGAAGGACGGTGGGCGGGAGTTTCAGCGCCTTCCGTTGATCTTGTGGGACGCCCATGTTGGCATCCAGAGAAGCGACTTCGGTTGAGGCAAGAAGGCCCGTGGGTTGCAGTTCGAAGTTATCGAAGACGGCATCGTAGTAAGGCTCGTAGGGGAGTTGAATCTCGCCCGGGACACTGATCTCGTTGGCGGTGAAACCACCGCCGAGGAGGCCGGGCCAACGATCTTGGGCGTTTCTGGCCATCGTCTGGCCCTCAATCTTGGCCACTTTGGGCTGCTCGCTGTCATAGGACACGTTGGACCAGGATGCGACGATGTCCTTAAGAGACTTTGCGGCGGCACCCTTTGCGAAGGATCCGATCCGGAAACGCTCGAGCGAGCCTTCCGGAGCAAAGGAGAAGCGGCTTTGAGCAAGGAGAACGTCGTTGAGCAGCCGCATTTGGCGTTGCTCCCCGTCCGGCCCTGGTGCGCCGACCCCTTCAACAATCGGGATGGCGTTTTCTTGAATTTCCAGGTAGTTGTTTCCTGAGTCTGCGTCTGGACCTTTTGGGATGACTTTGAAGCCGAGGGGCGAGAGCCGGTGATCGCCCGATATGTTCTGGTAAGTGCGTTTCAACTCGACCGTCGTTTCTTCGCCAGGGGCGAGCGCAGAGGCGACATCGAAGCTGGAGCCGATCTTTTCTTTTATCTTCCAGGCTCCGCTGAATCCCTGAGCGGGGGCCGTCCCGACGTTCTGTATGTGGGCGACATAGGTGACCGGTGTTCCGTCCTTGGGCCATGGGCTTTCCGGCGTCACCGAATCCGCGTATTTGGATTCGATTAAGGTCACGCTGAGGTCCGGTTGCTTTGGCTCCGGGGCCATGTCTGCCAGTTCGAGCACAAGGCGAGGCCTGCCTCCGTTGTTCTTGGAAGAAAAGAACTCGATAGGGGCGGAGAAAGTGAGAGCAAGCCCGTCATTGTCATACCAACTGTCGAGCTGGCTTTGGAAGGCGTCTTCTATACCAGTGATCGCGACGCCGGTCGCCGTTGCCTCTGATTTGGCGCCCGGTATCGGGACGGAGTCTGCGGGTCCGAGAGCGCCGCTTTGCTGCCAGGGGATGCCGTCCGGGTCCGCACGTCGGTTGAGCCAGGTTGCCGACCATTGCGCCGCGGTGTCTGACTTATTGGCAAAGAATGGCCTTCTCAGCGGACCCTCACCCCATGGAGCGAGCACCTTTCTAACCGCAGAAAGATTGGCTTTGCCCCCTTCCGAGGCAGTGAGATACAGGGTGGCCTTGACGACCTTCTTATGGGCGCCGAGACGCTCCAGATCGCCGAATTTGATGAGGATGGTATGGCCCGGTCCGCCTTCGAGGACGGCACTGTCGCCGAAGTTCTGGTCGGGTTGATTTACGTCAAGGTAGGTGTCTGCGCAAGACCAGTAGGGGGAGGAGTCGGGACCCTTGCCATGATCGCCTTGGCCGGCGACAAATTTGCCGTTTTCGAGCTCAACCGTTTGGGTGGCTTGGCGGGTTAGGAATGCGGGTAGGAGCAGCACGGCGAGCATGGGGGCGAGTCTACCGTTCGAAGTGTGAAGTATTGAGTGTTGAGTATCGAGTGTTGAGTATTGAGTATTGAGTATTGAGTGTTGAGCGGATTTGGATTGGCTTCGCTGCGTGCCCGGTCGACCTGTAGCCGCGGCTCCGCGTCGCGCTGAACTCGAAAGCGACCGGTGTTTGTAAGGTTGAGCGC
>JANYLD010000193.1 GCA_025363835.1 Armatimonadota bacterium | reverse complement strand
CTAAAGCGCTCGGAGAAAGCGGCGCTAAAGACACCGCACTCCATATTGGTTCTGCCCCGATCTACAGCCCACGAGCCTCCACGGCTCTTCTTGAGCGGAAATCTCTGAGGTTGAGAGCCACGCTCCCGATCACGCTGATCGCAAAGACGGCTCCCGTGAATGCGGTAGTGGCCTGCAGCGAAGGCATGCGACCCGTGAGGGACTGGGCCATGAGTTGGATATAGGTCTGTCGTGGATGCCGAGGGCGCGGCGGACTTGCATGTGCCAGTCCGTGCACAGGCAGTAGCCGATCTCGCCCTTCCACGCACCCATTACAAACCAGGAGAATGAGGTCGCCAAGAGCGTCATCAAATTCCATCTTCGCGTCTTCTTCCAGATCCACCCGAACGTGTTGAAGAGGACGAGGATGGTGTGGAATGCGAAGAAGAAGATGTTTAGCGCGGCGAGCATGCTTCGCTTTCATAGTACGACGGAACGTAGCATCGTCCCTCTGGGCGATGTTTCTCGTTCTCGGCATCGCGAGGCGGTCAAATTCCGATCGAGATGTGCGACGGCGTAGCATCGCGCTCCCGCCATGGCGTGGCAATTAACTTCCAATCGAGGTCTGCAAGAACGTTGGATCGGTCTCGGGGGAATGATCCTCCTCCCAACGCGGCGAGTCTAACTCCAATCGAGGCGTGAATTAGAAGCGAGAAACATCGCCCAGAGGGCCGATGCTACTTTTTGACGTCCGCCACGTCAAATTCCGTCCGTTTCGGCTTCCCGATCTTCAACATCAATGCCCCGTGCGCGGGCACCATCGCGGTAAAGGAGTGGTTGGCGGGGCCTAGGCTTTTGCGGCCCCAAAGGTCTCGCACCGGCTCGGGGCCGGACAGGTTGAGGTCCTTCCAATTGACCGTCACTTTGGACTTCCAAAAGCCGCGATTGAAGAGGCCGACGGCTACAGTGCCATCGTAAAGCGGCCGGGCCCAGACTTCGGTTTGGTCGACTTTGGATCGTCGCGTTGCGGCGTGGGCGAGCGGGTCTTGGTCAACGTCGACGACGTCCGGGTTGCAAAGGAGGTCTTTGGTAAAGGAGTCGAGTTGAGTCAGATCGCAGCCGATGATCAGAGGTGCAGCTAGAAGCGACCACATGGTGATGTGGGTGACTTGCTCGTTCTCGGTCAGCTTCGTTTGGCGGACCGAATCGCCCCAACCCAGTTTGCCCACCACAAGCATGTCCGGATCATTCCAATGTCCAGGCCCCACAAACTGTGCCCGATCCGAGTGAGAGAAGCCGATGCTGGACATTTGGGGGTAGGTGTCGAAGATGTCGCCGGTGGTGCGCCATAGGTTTCCGCCCACGTCTTTGCCCCACTTCCACACGTCGCCCATGCCGTATTGGCACAGCGAGTACACGATGTCTCGGTCAGTTGACCTCAGGGCTTTGCCCATCAGGGTGTAAGGCTTTTGCAGCTCGGGGAGGCTGTGGTTCGGGGCAATGGTGTCGTACGAGCACCAGTCGTATTTGAGGTAGTCGATTCCCCACTTGGCGTAAGACTCGGCGTCCTGTTGCTCGTGCTGATAGCTGGCGTTGTAGCCGGCGCAGGTCTTGGGACCGGGCGACGAGTAGATGCCGAGGAGGAGGCCCATGTGGTGGACTTCGTCGGCCAGAGCCTTCATGTCTCCGAACTTGGCGTTGGTCTGGATCTCCCCGGTGGGGGACCGGTCGCCCTCCCAGGCGTCGTCGATGTTGATGTGCTGATAGCCGTAGTTCGCGAGGCCACTCTTGATGAAGGCGTTGGCCGCGTCTCGGACATGCTGGGCTGTCACCTTGGTGCCCCACACATTCCAGGAGTTCCAACCCATCGGGGGTGTGAGAGCAAGAATTCCGTGGCTGTCGATAAACAGCACCCGCTCGGCGGAGCCCCGCTTGCCGGACACTTTCAAGACCACGCGCGTCCTTTTCGCGTCGGCCACATTCCCCGAAATGATCCCCGTGGCATGGTCCACCTTCAGGCCCTTGGGCAGTCCAACTGCGTCATAGCGCAACCCGATGATCGAGGTCGCTGGGATTTTGAAGAGGAACGGCTTACCGGGGGAGCAGCCGACTACGCGAGGGCCATGGATTTCCGGTGCACCCGGGAGGATGTGGGCAATTTTCATGGGCGTTTCATCTTTGAGTGAGATCCCTCGGGGGAGTCTTTTGGGCGGGCTGGTGAGAAAGAGTTCGGGCTGGATCCAATCGGCGTGGTCGTAGTCAATTCCGTCCCCTGCGTCAGTTACCACGAGGACGACCATCTTAACTCCGCGCAGGTTGGCGGTGAGGGTGTCGGCCTTGTCTCCGCCATGCATCACGCCAGACTTGGCGAGCAGCTTGCCGTCGCCCCAGACCTGAAAGATAACCGAGCCTTTCTTCTCCGTCTCATCATCCACGCCGACTTCCGACACAAATTCAAGAGTTGGAGTGCCGAGGTCGATCGCGAAAACGCTGTCGGCATGGGTGCCGATGCCTTCGACAAAACTCTGGCCGCCCACTTTCAGCGGGTGGTTGTCGACGCTTTTGTTCCGGTGCGGATCGCCCCATCCCTGTTGCATTACCTCGATGTTGAGATTGTCGACCGGGAACGGCTGGCGGACCTGGGTTAGGGCGGCTATTGCAACAAGCGTCGTGATCATGGCTCGGTGGAATTATGATGAAGTGGATGATGTGATGATGTGAGGGATTCGGGATTCGGGATTCAGGATTCAGGATTCAGGATTCAGGATTCAGGATTCAGGATTCAGGATTCAACTCTGACGAACCCTGGCGCATCTTGAACGCTCGCACTCCCCAATCGAGCAATCGGCAATCAAAAATCGAGCAATCCTGCATCATCCCATCATCTCCGCCACCACGCCCGCCATCATTCGCATAACTTCTTTCTCGTTGGCGTCCTTGCCAGTGATTTCTCCAACAAGCTTTCCTTCTCGGAGCACGAGGATTCGGGTGCTCAGGGCGAGGAGTTCGGGGAGTTCGCTGGAGACCATGACGATGGCTTTGCCTTGGGCTGCCAGTTCTCTCAGGAGGGCATGAATTTCGGCTTTGGCACCCACGTCTACGCCGCGCGTCGGTTCGTCAACAAGGAGGACGTCGCATTGGGCGGCGACCCATTTGGCGAGTACCAGTTTCTGCTGATTTCCGCCGGAGAGGCCGGCTGTGCCAGAGTCGATATGGGGAGCCTTGACTCTCAGGCGCTCAAAGTATTGGGTTGCCAACTCTCGTTCTTTCCGCTGCTCCAGAAAGCCGACTTTTGACAGCCGGTCGAGGATTGGGAGGCTGATATTTTGCCGGGCGCTCAGCATGAGCACGAGGCCGTGGCGCTTGCGGTCTTCGGGTATCAATCCGACTCCCAGCCGGAGCGCCTGGGCGGGCGAGCTTGGAGTAAAAGGTCTCCCTTTGAGAACAAACTTTGCCCGAGCGTGCGGGTCCAAGCCGAACAGCGCCTCCAAGGTCTCCGTCCGGCCCGCGCCTACTAGTCCGGCAATGCCCAGAATTTCGCCCTTTCGGACTTCGAAGGAGATGTTGTGGAGCTTTGTTCCGATGGAGAGACCTTCGACTTTGAGCACCGTTTTGGAGTCCGCGGGCACATTTACAGGTGGGGAGGAGAGGTCCACATCCCGCCCCACCATGAGGGAAACGAGGCTTTGGCGGTCCACTTCGCCAATACCTTTGGTCGCCACCAACTTCCCGTCTCGCAGGACCGTCACCCGGTCGCAAATCCGGAAGACCTCTTCTAGGCGGTGGGATACATAAAGGCAAGTCACTCCACTCACATTCAACTCATGGATGAGATGCATGAGCAGATCGGCTTCCGTTTGCGAAAGGCTGCTGGTCGGTTCGTCAAAGATGAGGATCTTGGCGCCCAGGGCCATCGCTCCTGCGATCTGGACGAGTTGCTGCTTGGCTACTGATAGGGAGCCCACGTTTTGGTCCGGATCGACGTCTGCTTCAATGGTTTTCAGCCATGCTGTGGCGCGGTTTCGCGCTTCCTTCGAATCGTAGAACGGACCCTTGGCAGGGGGTTGGTGGAGGTTCATGTTCTCCCAGACGGAGAGGTTTTCGCAGAAGAGGAGCTCTTGGTGGACGATACCGATTCCAGCGGTGGACGCATCGGAGGGCGACTTGAAATGGACAGGCTTGCCGTCGAGAAAGATCTCGCCTTCGTCGGGTTGGTAGAGGCCTGAGAGGATTTTGCCGAGGGTGCTCTTTCCCGCTCCGTTCTCGCCGATGAGGCCGTGGCAGGTGCTTGCTTCCACATCGATAGAGACGTAGTTGAGCGCCCGGACTCCGGGGAAGGACTTGGAGATTCCTTGGCATTGGAGGAGAGGCATGGGCTCTGGGGGCTGGGCTCTAGCTCTGGGCTCAGGGCTCTCGGCTCTCGGCTCTCGGCTCTGGTTTTTACTTAAAGGCGGGATGCCTGCGCTCCCTCTAGACCATCCACCCCGTGGAGGGGTGGACGGATTGGTTGGTTACTTGGTTGCGGCCGGGGTTGCTGTGGCGGGCGTTGGCTTCATGGACAGATATTTTGAATCTATGCCAGTAAAGCCCCAGGTCTGAAGCTTTCCGGCCCAGTCGCCCAGGTTGGCTTTGGTGACTTTGACGAGGTCCATTTTGTTGATGACGGGGACGTCTTTGCCGAGGGTGACGTGGTCGACGATTAGCTCGACGGAGTGGTAGCCCCAGTCGTAGACGGGCTGGGCGAGGAGGACGGGGGCGACGCCTTTGTCGACGTAATCCAGCTCGGCGGGAAGGGCATCGACGGCGACGATCTTCACCTTGTTGGGATCGAGGTCGAGGAGCGAGCGGGCGAAGAGGGGCCAGCCACCGACCATGGCCCAGCCGTTGATCTGCGGGTTGGCGCTCATCGCCTGACGCACTGCGGCGGTGGCGTCGTCCGGGGTCTCCGTGTGATAGAACGTGTCGACGATCTTGATGTTGGGGAACTTGGCGGCGGCCTCGTCTCGCACCGCTTGCTGGCGGGCTTGCAGGTTGGGCGCGGTCTGGTTTCCGGCGAGGATGGCCACGTTGCCTTTGCCACCCATCTGGGCGCCGAGTTCGTCCATCACTTCCGTGCCGACGGCCTTGTCGTCCGCGCCGTAGAAGGCGAAACGCTGGGACGTGGGGGCGTCGCTGTCGAAGGTCATGACGGGGACGCCTTTTGCGACCGCGTCGTTGATGGCGCCGGTCACCTTGGCCGCATCGGAGCACGACATCAGGATTACGTTATCGCCGGCATTAACCGCTTGGGCGATCCGCTTGGCTTGCTCTTCACCGCTCTCTTGCTGCGGAGTGAGCCAGTCAATCGTGATCTTGATCCCGTTCTTGGGGCCGAGTTCTGCGGCGGCGGCTTCCGCGCCCACTTTGCTGGCCATGAACACCGGGTTAGTCGAGCTCTTGGCGATCAACGCGATCTTCAGGTCTTTCTTCACCGGGGCGTTCGATGCAGTTCCCGTGGGTGTTGTGGTGGTTGTGGTCACAGCCGGTTGGGGCGATCCGCACCCGGCCACGAGGGCGGCTCCCGCCACCATCAATACAATTCCTCTCCAGTTCATTAACATCCTCCTTTTTGCATTGTAGCCGTCGGAAGCCTTGAGCCTTAAGCTTTGAGCCTTGAGATCAGCCCTGGGAAGCCTTGAGCCTTAAGCTTTGAGCCTTGAGATCAGCCCTGGGAAGCTTTGAGCCTTAAGCTTTGAGCCTTGAGATCAGCCTCTGGAAGCCTTGAGTTGGGTGCGGCGAAATGTAGCATCGAGCTTCCAGGCGATGTTTCGCGCTCCTGGCCGCTTGGGCATTGGAAATTCAAGGTAGCCGTTTAAGGGTGCGAGAAACATCGCCAGGAAGGACGAGCTACGTTTCGATTCTCTACGCCGTCCGTCGCGCAGCTAGTTCGCGGCTGAACTTATCCAGCACAACGGCGACGATGATCGCGGCGCCGACGATGATCCATTCGTAGTTTTGCTCCCAGTGGAGGGTTTGGATGGCTTGACGGATGACGACGATGAGGATGGCGCCGAGGGTGGCTCCGAGGGCGCTACCTTTGCCTCCGGAGAGGCTAACGCCGCCGACGACGGCGGAGGCGATGACGTAGAGTTCGTAGCCGCTGGCGTCGTTGCTGGAGACGGCGCCGTAGAAGCTGCCGGCGAGGAAGGCGGACAGGGCGGCGCAGAGGCCGGAGATCAAGTAGACGCCGATGAGCACCCGGTTAACGCGAACGCCTGCGTAGCGGCTGGCCTCCAAGTTGCCACCGACGGCAAAGACGCGGCGGCCGGCCACCATGCGGGTTAGATAGATGGTCCCTGCCACGGTTGTAATGATCATGAAGATCATGGGGACAGGATAGAGGCCCTGAGCCATTCCCAAGTTGGCCTTTGCGAAGTTGGTAAGAGAGGTTGGCATGAGAATGCTAACTCCCCCGCTAGTGACAAACGCAAGGCCACGGTAAATCCAGAGGGTGCCGATCGTGATGATAAAAGGGTGGACATTGAGGCCGACGATCATCACGCCGTTGAGCAGCCCGCAAATAAGGCCAACGCAGATGCAGACGAGGGCGCCGACAAGGAGGGCCTCGTGACCGGTGAGATGTGCGAAAGGCTTGGCGTTGAGCACGACGCCCATGAGCACGCCGCTTAATGCGGCTGTCGCGCCTACGGAAAGGTCAATTCCCGCCGTGACGATGACCATGGTGATGCCGACCGCCATGATGGCGAAGAAGCTGGCGTCAGTGGCCATCTGGATCAGCGTGCTCGGGTTGAGAAACGTGTTGATCGTGTGACCCGTGCTCGGGTCCTTCTGCCGCGCGACGACAGAGAGGATCGTGCAGAGGACGAGGATGACGACAGTCAGGCCGAGCTCTTGAAGCCGAAGGATCGAAGAGAGTCGCGCCCGCATGGATGTCGCGAATTCTACTGCGGAAGCGGGCAGCCTCACGTTTTTGGAGTTCGCCGCGTGTTTATAAGAGAGATATGGAGAGTTCCGCCACCCCTACAGGGTGGATCATTTTCTCCGTTTGCTTTCCGGTGGTATCGCTGGGAAACGCTCAACCACCGGCTACCTTCCATGACCCCTCCGGGGTCTTCCGGAGTCGATTCTTTCCCACCGTTTCCTTGGTGAAGGGCTTGCCATACATTTCTGCCGGTCGCGGGTCGTGAGTTTTGCAGCGGAGTTCACCACCCCCCTCATTTCCGGCCTATCCCTCAACCCGCCCTACCGGGTTGAGGGT
>JANYLD010000127.1 GCA_025363835.1 Armatimonadota bacterium | reverse complement strand
TGAATGTAATCCAAGGTGTAAGGCCGCGGCTCTGCGCGGGCAACCAGCACCTTTTCCCAAGGTCCAAGGCGGCTGTACATAACCTCGATGTAGTTGTCGCGACGATGTTCTAGCTCGAAGGCGACCGGCGGTTTGGGGCAGACCATGCCATTGTTGGTGGGCCGGCGCGGTTTAATGGCGAGCCGGTGATGGTGTTAGGGCATCAGAAAGGGCGAAACATCCAGGAGCGGCAGTATCGCAACTTTGCGATGGCGAAGCCCGAGGGTTACCGAAAGGCGGTTCGACTTTTTGAGATGGCGGAGCGGTTTAAGCTGCCGGTTATTACGTTTGTGGATACGCCTGCGGCGGACCCTGGCGTGGAAAGCGAATCACGCGGGATTTCCGAAGCGATAGCGGCTTCCATGTTTAAGATGTTTGAGCTGACGGTGCCTACTATCTCGGTGATTATTGGCGAAGGCGGCAGCGGCGGCGCGATTGGGATCGCGGCTTCGAACCGGGTTTTGATGCAGGAGCACGCGATTTACTCGGTTATCCCACCAGAAGGGTGCGCCGCTATTTTGTGGCGGGCGCCTGAAAAGGGCGACAAGGCGGCCATGGCTTTGCGATTGACGGCTCAGTCGGCTTTGGAGCTTGGCTTGATCGACGAAATTATTGCAGAGCCGAAGGGTGGCGCTCACCGGCGTGTGACCGAAGCCATCGGGACTGTGAGGATGGCGATTGAAGAGCACTTTAAGGAGCTTGTGAAGGTGAAGGGCCCGGTCCTCAAGGAGCAGCGGTATCAGAAGTTCCGAAAGATGGGAATCTTTGAGAGCGCCAGCCCGGCATAACGGTGTGCTGCGAGTCGAGAAGTCCAAAGTTGTGGATCATGGCGGCGAGAACCCGAGCGGTGAAAGCCCCCCCTGAATCCAAAGAGATAGATGCTATCGCCATCTCGGTAGTTGCGGATGAGGAATTTGTAGGCTTCCAAAACCTTGTTTCTCAGGCTTGTGGCAGTGGCTAAGTCCAGCAGCTTTAAGAAGGCCCGGCGCGGCGGCGAGAGAGCGACAGGGCTGCCGAGCGTTCCCACTCCGCCCGTGTAGAAGGTGCACTGCGACTGCCGGTCAAGCCGATCGTAGATCTTCACCACGTTCGTGGTGTCGTCGCCAGCCCAATCTCCGGTGCCGTCAAAGCAAAGCACGATGTTTTTGAGTTCTCGTGTTTGCTGCAGCACCGTTAAATTATAGATAAGGCTAGGTTAGCGCTTCGACTCGCCTGGCTGCTAGGTATTGCCGCCAGTCCCAGGAATCAGGATCGTCGCAGCAGCGGAGAGGGGTGGGGGAGCCTATTCTGGCCGCGAACTCTTTGAGGAGGTGCCTGACATGCGGCTCCCCAAGGAACGTTTTGTCCCCGAATTGTTTCGTTATGGAGCATGCGGCGCACACGGCGCGCAAGTGGATTGTTCTGTTTCACCCGCTGCCGGTGTTGTCGATGGTAGTAGCAGGGGCGCCGCAGGTTTGGCAGGTGTTCGAGTCTCGTTTGAAGACTTGTTGTCGGGCTTTTTCGGGGACTTGCTGGAGTCTGCGAGGGAGACCGCCGCCGAGGAGACGCCAGAGGACTTCCCCTTTGTTGATCTGGCGGTCTTCTTCGACGATCGTGCCCTTTGCGATGCTGTCTCGCATTTGGCGGATGAAGGCGGCTTGTTCGCGACAGCAGGGGCTGCAGTAGGGGCTGGATTTGGACGACATGGGCACGCCGCAGTTCGGGCAGGTGGACGAGTCTTCGGGGATTTGTTTGGCGCGGGTGTTGACGATGGCGAGCATCTCGTCGACGAGGTATGCGAGAGTGGCTCTTGCCCGGAGGTCGAAGTCGTCGCCCTTCCCTGCCTGGTTTGAGGATGGTAACGACCCGGCAAGTTGGACAATTTCGTTAGCTTCAATGCTGAGCCGCTGTGCCATGACTTTTCTTACGCTTAAGGCAAGACCAACAGACTCTCCGTCGGTTCCCTCAACATTCAACTGGCGCTGCTAGCCGGCGTTCGCGCTGGGCGGCAAAGGACAAAGAGGCACGTATATCGTCAAGGGTGAGATACGTGAATTCGGCGACGATCTCTTCTGGCGTCATTCCCGATGCTAGGTAGTCAAGGACGTCCGAGACCGTCACGCGCATTCCGCGAATGCATGGTTTTCCGCTCCTCTTGTCGGGCTCCACGGTTCTGATCTCGCGCCAGCTCATGTTTCATTTTACAGTGAGGATGGGAATCCCGCGAAAACAACCGGAAAGGCACGGAGGACCACAGAGTTTCACAGAGTTCTTCATAGTCCTGCTAAGCGATCGGCGAAGGCGTTGGCTCCTATCTTCCTCACTGCTTCGGCTCCAGCTTTCCAATCGGGTAGGGATTTTGGAATAACGACTTTAACCTCCGGATGCATCGTAGCCACCTCCTTGAACTTCTTTGCCCTGTCGATTTCCTCGGGTCGTGGCCAGTTGGCGAGGACGGCTTCTAGGGTGCCGTACTTCAGGAGCAATTGAGCGGCTGATTTGGGGCCGATGCCGGGGAGGCCGGGGATCTTGTCGGAGCTGTCTCCACTGAGGGCTTTGAAGTCGGGGATTTGCTCGGGGAGGACGCCGAAGCGCTCCACAACCTGCATGGGGCCGATTCTTTCTAGCTCTCTGGTGCCTCGTTTTGGGGTGAGGACCGTTATTGTTGGGGAGACAAGTTGGAAAGCGTCTCGGTCGGTTGTGAGGAGCAAGCTAGAACCTCCCAGCTTGTCTTCAGCGAGAGCGGCGGATGCCATGAGGTCGTCGGCTTCAAATCCAGCCTCCTTCCCTACTCCAAACTTGAATGCTCGGCAAATGTCTGGCAGGAGGCCGAGTTGTTGGACGATGGAGTCTTCGAATATTCGGCCGCCTTGGTAAGGGGGCCAGAGTGCGTTTCGGTAGGTGTCGACTCCGAGGGTGTCCCAGGCGACGAAGATAGCTCTGGGCTTTTCTTCTTGGTAGATGCGGACGAGCATGCTGAGGAAGCCGACAACCGCATTGATCGGCTTGCCGTCTGCGCCGAGGACGGTTTTAGGGGTGGAGTGGTACGCGCGGTGGGCAAGGTTGTCGCCATCGACGATGAGGAGCGGCCGTTCTTCGGGCATTAGAGGGATGATGGCATCTCCTAGCTATTCCGGAATCTAATCTCCGACGGCGGCGTTGTTTTCCTCGCTTGTGTTCTTTGGAAGTTCCGGAACCCCCATCCCCAGCCCTTCTCCTCTCCTGGCACGGACATCCAGGACAAGGGGAAGGCGGGTTGTTAGGCTATATTCTTGCGTGGAGCAATTCAAGGTGGCGGCGGTGCAGGCTTCTCCGGTCTTCATGGATCGGGCGGCTACGGTTGAGAAGGCGGCGGCGCTTGTTCGGGAGGCGGCGGCGGCTGGGGCGCAGTTGGTCGTGTTCCCGGAGGCCTTCGTGCCGACTTATCCGATGTGGCTTTGGGCTTTGAAGCCGAGCGCTTTTGACCAGATTCCGGCTCTGCATGCGGAGCTTATGTCTCAGGCCGTGGATTTGACCAAGAACCACCTTGGTGCGCTTCAGGCCGCAGCGAAGGAAGCGCGTGCGGTCGTCACGATTGGCGTAAATGAGCTGTTCTCAGAGGGTGGCTCGGGCACGATGTTTAACTCCTACGTGTGCATTGGGCCGGATGGCGCGATCGTTGGACGGCGACGCAAGTTGATGCCGACGGCGCCGGAGCGAATGATTTGGGGGATGGGGGACGGAAGCACCCTTCGAATCTTTGATACGGCACTAGCCAAGATTGGGGCGTTGATCTGCTGGGAGAACTACATGCCTCTCGCGCGGTACGCGATGTATGCGGAGGGGGCGGAGGTGATTTTGGCTCCCACTTGGGATGAAGGGGAGACCTGGGAGGCTTCGATGAAGCACATCGCCAAGGAGGGCCGCGCTTACGTGGTGTGCAGCTCCATTGCCATGCAGTTAGATGAAATCCCCGAGCGTTACGCCTTTCGTGAGGCGATGCGCGACCCTGACGATCCTTGGCTAAAGCAAGGTGGGAGCATGATCGTCGATCCGACTGGCAAGGTTATCGCTGGGCCGCTGAATGGATCGCAAGGGACTATCTATGCCGACGTTGATCCTTCCATGGTCCTTGCGCAGAAATGGAATCTGGATGTTTGCGGGCACTATTCTCGCCCGGACGTCTTTCACTTCTCGGTGGACCGGAGGGCTAAGTTGCCGATGGAGAGTGAGCCCGCTTTAGGCTGATGGCCATTCCTGAGGTCGTTACAGAGCGGTTGTTTCTGAGGCCACGGCAGGTGGGCCATGCGGCTGACATCTTCGGCTACGCGCAGTACGAGCTTGTAGCCAGGTCGGGCATGTGGGAGCTCTACGAGTCCTTTGAACAATGTCAGCGCCATATGGAACGGCTTCCGACGGATTCAGACCTCATGTGGTGGTCGTTAGAGCATGTGACATCACGGGCCGTGGGACTTTGGCGGAAGGTGGGGTCTGCCGTCAACGCATTGGGGATCGATGATCGGCAATCGGTTTCCGGCAGCGAGTGAATAGCTGACCCTCACCTGTAAACGGACAACTTTAACCATTCGGAGATTATCAGGGAAGAACGCAACCAGCGGCAAACTCGGGTTACCTATCACGGATTTCAGATCACCGACATCCGTCACCATCACTTGATCACGCCATCGCTTTTTCTAGCTCCGCGGCAAATCTGTCCGAGTCCCATGGCGCCGTCGAAATGGCCTTGCCACCGACGATAATGGACGCGGGGTCGACAATAGGCGAGCCGACGGGGATGCTGGCTTGGACAAGGGCAGCACTTTGGGTGATCTTTAGAGCGCAGCCGCAGACCTTCTGGCCATTACGCTCGTCGACGATGTCATTGGCTGAGATGTGGGCGAAGCAGTCGGCCACTTTAGGGCCACGGCCGGTGAATTTGGTGTCTTCGCCGAGGGCGGCGGGGAGGCCGCAGGCCCGGAGTGCGACGATGATGGGCTCGGCCATGGCTCGGTAGACCGCTTTTACCGAGCGCTCGAGCTTCTCTACCGTCATGGTTTTGCTGATCAGCATCCTTAGTGGAACCGCATAGGCGATCGTGATATCGTGACCGTGGAGAACGGCTTTTCCGCCCGTTGGCCGCGAAACGTGGGGCACTTGGCAGCCCGGGAGAAGGTCTTTATCGGCGCTTTGATACTTGCCCAGGGTGACCCAGGGGCCCGTCCAGGAGTAGACGCGGCAGCATGCACTGCCCTCTTCCGCATCTGCCAGCAGTTGCTCATCGAGGCGCATGTTGGTGGGGCCGTCCGCTGGTGATTGTTCAGTAAACAGAACACCGGCGATCCGCCGAGTGACAGGCATAACATCAGGATACTTGGTGTTACCGGGCGAAACTGATTCTTGATGCGTCCCGTTTACTAAGATATGGGCTGGATTCTAGTTGCCGCCGTGTTGGGGGTTGTTGCCGGCGCGGTTATGAATCGCCGCAAAAAGGAAGCAGCTCCCCCTGGCGACAATTTAGGCGGGGATGGCGCACGAAATCCGGCGTCGCCTGTTGGGCCGATACCCAGTCGAAGCACTTCTACCGTTCTTGAGAGACCTCTAACTGAAGAATCTTAGGCCTTGGCGTCGTAGACCTTGACGCCCGGAATGGTGTCGAGATATTTCATCCACTTGCGCTTCTCCGATGGGGAGAAAATCATCGTGCCGGCACCAAGCAGAGGTCTCCGCGCGACCTCGTGGACAAGCTTCTGCTTTCGGTCATTCGCTTCGATCAACTTCCACTTTGGGAAGACTATGACGGCGTAATTGTCCCGCTCGATCCCGGGTATGAAACGCTTGATGACGTAGGCGACTCCGAGAGATGGGATTCCTGTGAAGATGGTTTTCAGCTCATGGATCTGCTCAGGTGTTAGATCGGCGGATCGAATGGGGTCCGCGAAGGTTAGAGACCTGTTTGCACGTTCGGCAAGGGCGGCGTTGGCTTGGGACAAGATGGCCTCTTCTTTGAGCACCTCGATCTTCTCGGCTTGTCCGTGCAAGTAGTAGTAGTTCGCGAGGAGTTGCCGACCCTCGTTTGCCAAGGAGCGATCTTGCCTCATGACTTCCTGAATGAGCGGGACGCCGGCTTCGTCCCCTCGCTCAAGTAGCATTTCCGCGACGTAGAACTTCGGGGCTCCGTTATTTGGGTATTTGTCGATGGCGGCCCTTAGCAGTGGTTCACCATCTTCTTGGCCATTGATCCTGTACGTGAGAACCGCGCGGTTGATCTCTTGCTCCTCAGTGGGATAGACGACACTTTCAAGGTTGGCCAGCTGTTGCTTCAGTGACGAGAGCCGCCTGTTCTCTGTGGCCCATTTCTCCCTGATCCGGCTCTTATGTCTTGTTTCAAGCCGCTCGAGTACGCCATTCAGCGTCGGACCGAAGAAGATTTGGGCTGCGCTTGTTTGCACGGGCGCGCTTAGCTCTTCGGAAAGCCCTTCTAGATCGCCTTTGGGTAGCTGGTGGAGGGCGCTCAGGCGGTCCGTAAGACACGGGTGGGTATCGCTGTAACCGGTTTTCTCGTTGAGCGAAAGTGTCAGCAGTTTGGTGATCTCTTGAAGGTTGTAGGAACCGGCGAGAGCGCTGGGCATGGCTGCGAACGCCTGGTCAGGAGGAAGCGGGGTGTCGGCGACCTGCTTGTAGTAGGGATCCCAGAAGGCTTCGTCGAGCTTCTTGGATAGAAACTCGAGGCGCATGAGGGCGTGGGCCGCGGATTTTGCTCCTGCCACGTCGGCGGCGGAGGCGTCCGCGTCGTATTCATGGCGTCTCCTGAGCACGAATGTCAGGGCAGCGAAGCGGGGGGAGAACCAGCGGATGAAACCGATAAAGAGCCAGGCGCCGCGGCCTCCCGTGGCGTAAAGGTTGTCTCTGAGCTGGATCCAGGTGGCGTTCACGCGATAGGCCCAGGCACCGAACTTGCCGTGCTGCCCGGAGAAGTGGCCGAACTCATGAGCAATGACGGACCTTGCCTCGTCGGGGGTCAGGCCAAGCAGAAGAGGCATTCCGAGGAGCAGGGTGTTCTCGTACAGCCCAAAGATTCCCAGCCGCGGACGTTGGGCGGCGGCGGCATTGAGTCGCTCGTCAAGGCGGATTTCTTTCGGGATGGGGGCCCCCAGTTTGGTTGCAATTTTTTCGACTTCGTCAAACAGCCTTGGAGCATCTTGGCGGCTGAGCACCAAGCCTTCGGGAGCCTCAATTTTAACCCAGAGGGATTTCACGATGGCGACGGCGATGATGCCGGAGAATATGGCCAGGCGGATCAGCACCGAGTTGCCGGACTGGAGTTCTACGATGGCGAAGATGGTGAAGGCGACTACGGCGACAAGCACCAGGAGGATCGAAAGAATGTAGCCGTAGCCAAGCCAGCCGAAGAGCCGGACGCGCATGCGGTAGGCGGCAGGGTTGGCCTCTGCGATCTGCTCGTAGTGGCGCACGCGACCTTCGAACCACGCTTGCTGCTGCTTGTATCTCTTTACTTCTTCTTGAGCGTTCGCCGACAGAGGAGGCATTCGTTGATTTTAGTCCTAAGTGCCAGTTTTGATCAGTCTTATCGGGTTCAATTGCGTTCCAATGGAAGAGGATCGAAGTGGCTGGGCGACGTCGGCGCAGGCGTGGATCACGAGGATTGACGACTTTGACTTTGCGCGAGAGGTGTTGCTGGACAAGCCGATGCTACGCATGTGCGGTCCTTTAGAGGGTCGCTCGTTGCTAGATGTTGGGTGCGGAGAGGGGCGGTTTTGCCGCATGGCCGGGGCTCATGGGGCCCAGACGACGGGACTTGATCCAACTTTGCCATTGCTGGAAACGGCGAGAGCGCGGCATCCCGAGGGTTCCTATTTAGTTGATGTTGGAGAGGATCTTCCCTTTGAGAATTCATCGTTCGATGTTGTTGTCTTCTATTTGACGTTGATCGATATTCCCGACTTTCGGAAAGCGATTTCGGAGGGGGCGAGGGTCTTGAGGCCGGGTGGGAGGATGGTGATTGGCAACCTTGCAAGCCATGCATCGACAACCCCGAATGGATGGACTCGAGATGCAGATGGCAAGGCGCTCTACTACGCTCTCAACAACTACATGGACGCATTTTTATCCTGCGGCTTGATTTTGCGGGAGTATCTGGAGCCCATACCGACTCTGGAAGAGGTTGCTGTGAACCCTAAGTGGGCGGATGATCGGAAGGTGCCTTATGTGGTGGCGATGCTTTGGGAGAAAGCGCTTCGGGGATGATGAAGTGAGGATGTGATTAAGTGATTATGTGATTTTTGGAGGTGTGGTTTCCCCCCTCACATCATCACATTATCACCTCATCACTTCATCATCCCGCAGCGCTAGCGACCGGCGGGACTTGACTGTCTTCTATTCCCTCTCCGATCGCCTGGCTCCGGCCGATTTTGGGGTCGGCGACCGGAGCCATTTGGTGCTTTCCCGGTCGCCACCTCACGTCGAGGTTTTTGACTGCGGAGGTTTCGTCCAGGCGCGCCACTATTTGGGTGGTGGGGGCATCGTGGAGGACGTCTGGGGTCTCGACCGCTTCTTTGCAGATCGCGATCATCGCGTCGCAGAAGGCGTCTAGGGTTTCCTTGGTCTCAGTCTCCGTAGGCTCGATCATGAGGCACTCGGGGACGATGAGGGGGAAATAGTTGGTGGGCGGGTGAAAGCCGTAGTCGATCAGACGCTTGCTGATGTCGAGGGCTCTGATGCCGTTCTCCTTCTTGTACTTCTCTGCGGTGAGGATGACTTCGTGCATGCACGGGCGGTCGTGGGCGGGGGGGAGGACGTCTTTGAGGCGCGCTCGAACGTAGTTTGCGTTGAGGACCGCGTGGCGGGAGATGTCAGCCATCTTCTCTTTTCCATAGGCGCGAAGGTAGGTGTAGGCCCGGACCTCCATGAGGAACTGCCCGTAGAAGGCGGAGACTCGGCCAATGGAGAGCGGTCTTACGTAATCCGCAATGATCTCGTTTCGGTGATCGGTGATCGGTGATCGGTGATCGGTCGGATGATCACTGATTACTGATTTCTGATCACGCCTTCTAATGACCGGTACGGGCATAAAGGCTTCTAGGTGCTTTTGGAGACCGATGGCGCCGCAGCCGGGGCCGCCTCCGCCGTGGGGGGTGGAGAACGTTTTGTGGAGGTTGAGGTGCATGCAGTCGAAGCCGTGATCTGCGGGGCGGGTGGTGCCGACCATGGCGTTCATGTTCGCGCCGTCGCAGAAAACCTGGCCGCCGGCGCCGTGCATCATCTCGCAAATCTTGGCGATGTTCTGTTCGAAGAGGCCGAGAGTGGACGGGTTGGTGAGCATGAGCGCGGCTACTGCCTTCCCTGCTTCGCCTTCCAGCGCTTTGGTGAGCTCGGCTAAGTCTGTGTTGCCGTAAGCGTCGGTGGGGATCGATTTGACGTCGTAGCC
>JANYLD010000122.1 GCA_025363835.1 Armatimonadota bacterium | reverse complement strand
CTCGGATCTCGGATCTCGGATCTGCGGAGGAGAACCTAATAGGACTTATGGGACTTGTTCGGCCTGCGGCTGAACTTGAAATTCTGCGTGCCATTCGCAGTTCCGAGTCCCCTGAGCGGCCGCTTGGAACACGGGTGCTTGCAATAGTGTTCTAGCTATTTACACCTCACTTCGGCAGGTTGGGACGCAAACATGCCGAATATGTCGTAAGGATAGTAAGCACTATGAGCGGAAAAACGATTTGGCGCGCCGCAACGGCAGCCCTCATGGTCGGCCTGTGTTCACTCACATTCGCCGACACCGTGACCAAGGAAGTTAAGGAGGCGGTCCTTGCCAAGATGACCCAGATCATCACGACTTACGCTTACGTGCCGGGGGCCGATTTTAGCAAGCTTCCCGACATGCTCTCGGCCAATAAGGTCGATATCGATAAGGCGACCAGTGAATCAGATTTTCAGGACGCCGTTAACAAAACGCTGGCCGGCTTCGGCGTAACCCACCTCTCGTTGCAAACTCCAAAAGAGTCTGCAGAGCGCGTTGACGGCGCCACAGTTGGCCTCGGAGTCAGCGTCCACGTCGAGGAAGACGGCAGCGGAATTCTGGTCATCCGGGTCGTGCCCAAGTCCGCCGCTGAAGACGCCAAGTTAAAACCCGGCGATCTAATCTCCGCCGCCGACGGCAAGCCTGTGCACACGCCTTTGGACCTCCAGGGCAAGGAAGGCCAGCCCGTTGATCTCACCGTGAAAGGGCCGGACGGCAAGGTCCGCAAGGTGCACATCGTAAGGCGCAAGTTCTCCACCGTGAGGCCAGAGGAGTTAGAGTGGGTTGATAAGGACACCGCCTTGCTTCACATCTACACTTTCGACCTCTCGTATGACCCCGACAATGTCGATAAGCTGATGAAAAAGGCGGCCAGCGCAAAGAACCTAATTGTGGACCTTCGCGGGAACGGTGGCGGACTTGTCTCTAACGTCCAGCATTTCCTCGGTCTCGTGCTTCCGAATCACACGGCTATCGGGTCGTTCATCAACAAGCCTCTCGTTGATCGCTACGTTAAGGAAGAGCACGGCAGCCCCAACGACCTGAAAGGGATGGCGGCTTGGTCGGACAAGAAGATCCACACCTTTGACAGCGGCGCCCCGGCCTTTAAGGGCCACACGGTCGTTCTCGTCGACGGCGGAACAGGTAGTGGCGCTGAGATTGCAGCGGCGGCCATGAGGGAGACCCTTGGAACTCCGGTCGTTGGCACTAAGTCGGCGGGCGCCGTTTTGGTCGCCCTTATGCAGGGGTTGCCTGACGGCTATACGCTTCTCTTTCCGATCACCGACTACGTGACAGCCAAGGGCTTACGCTTAGAAGGCAATGGCGTGACCCCTGACGTGGTCGCCAAGGACCCGTTGATCCCGCTTCCCGGCACTCCGGACGAGGTGATCAACCAGGCCGTGAAGCTTGCCGAGCACCCGTCTTCAGTTAAGAAGGTCGGCGCCGACTAGGAATGAGCGCCCAAGCGCTCGATAACTTCAAATAAGGCCGCGGTGGCTTCCTCTCCGCGGCCTTCTTCTTGCAGCTTTCGAAGGAGGTCGTCAACCAGTACGGTCATGGGAATGGCTGCATCAATGGCCTCCGCTGCCTCGCGGCAATAGGCAAAGTCCTTTCGCTGATTTTTGACTGAGAAACCGGGAGACCAATCCTTGGAAAGGATCTTTGGCCCGTAGTTGTCAAAAGCCCAACTCCCAGCCGCTCCTCCGCCGATCATGTCCTTTATTTGAGGCAGATTTAAGCCCGCCTTGTCTGCGAACGCCAGACACTCACACAGCCCTACGAGCACCCCGGCGACAGCGATCTGGTTGGCCATCTTCGCCATTTGGCCCGACCCTGGTCCGCCAACTCGCTCCGCGCGCTTGGTGTAGGGCTTTATGGCCTGGATGGCTTCTGCGCAGTCAGCCACAGAGCCGCCGAGGAAGACCGTCAATTGACCCTTCTTCGCTCCCATGCTGCCACCAGTGATGGGTGCGTCTACGAACCTAAGGCCATTAACACGTAACTCGGCCTCGATCTCTTTCGAGGCTGGCGGGGCGATGGTGGAGTGATCGATGATGAGCGTGCCCGACTTGGCCGCTTTTGACAAGGCAGTCACAACCTCGCGAACATCTTCGCTACGGTTGACGCACAAGATGATCGTGCCACAGGCTGCGCCGAGTTCTTCTGGTGTCGAAGCGACCTTCGCGCCCAGCGCCACTAAGGGGTCCGTTTTGCCGGGGCTTCGATTCCAGACTGTGAGATCGACGCCGGAAGAAACGAGGTGTCCCGCCATCGGAGCACCCATGGTGCCAAGGCCTATGAATCCAACTCGAGCCATTAAGGCAAGGCTACCTTCGAAGGTGCAGGCACTCCGACGGGGTTGGCTAACGAACCATTGCTCTAGCCCGAGTGAGGCGACCCACCATTCGTTCGGGTCCCAGCACGCTCATAAGCTCAAAGAGACCCGGGCCAACCGTCTTTCCCGTCAAGGCGACACGAATAGGGTGAACGACTGGGCCAAGCTTCTCGAAGCCTTTTTTCTCCGCATAGTCGCGGACCAGCATCTCGCACCACTCCGAACTGGATGTCTGCACGCTGCTGAATCGTTCGATCAAATGGTCGAAGAGTTCGGGCACCTGGGGCTGCGGGAACCACTTCGACACTGCTTTCTCGTCCATTTCCGGCTCTTCCACAAAGAAGAACGCGGTAGCCTCGCCGAAATCGGTAAGGGTGTGCACGCGCTCTTGCTCGAGACCGATAGCGGCCTTGGCGTATTCCGGCTGCTCGGCCAGTCCCTTTCGAAGCATCGCCAACTGAGGCAGAACGTCCACTCGCGCCGCAGCCTTTTCTTCGCCTGGGTCGGCGAGATATTGCAGAGCGACAGGGTCGCATACGTATTCGGTGAGAATCTTCACCAAGTCGTCCAGCGGCGTCTCGCGAATGTAAACACCGTTCATCCAGCGCAGCTTTTCGATGTCGAAGATTCCAGAGGATGGCTGGAGACCGTCGATATCGAATGCAGCGATCAAGTCCTCGCGCTTCATCACCTCTCGGTCCTCGCCAGGGGACCAGCCGATGAGAGCGACAAAGTTCAGGATTGCAGCGGGGAGAAATCCTTGCGCTCTGTAATCGAGCACGCGGGTAGCTCCGTGTCGTTTGGACAGCTTCTTTCGGTCCGTTCCGAGGATGACGGGATAGTGGATGAAAACGGGCCGCTGCCAGCCAAATTGGTCGAAAAGCACGGCATGCTTTGGCGCGGAGGAGATCCACTCCTCTCCGCGCCCGATATGGGTGATTCCCATCAAGTGGTCGTCCACCATGGCTGCGAAGTGGTAGGTCGGCATCCCATCGCCCTTAATGAGCACCGGGTCGTCCACGGTGTTGGAATCCCATTCGATTCGGCCTCTGATAGCATCTTCAATTGCTATGGTTGTGTCCCGGGGAATGCGCTGGCGAATTACAAAGGCCTTTCCAGCCCGCTCCGCTTCGGCCACTTGCGCCGCTGTCGCATCCCGCCAATCGCCGCCAAAGTACCCGGTTGGAAGACGGTTGATCTGCTGATACTCCCGCATTAGGGTCAGCTCTTCCGGTGTCTCGAAAGCCTTGTATGCGTGCCCAGCCGCCAGGAGCGTCTGAATGTGCCCTTCGTAAATGCCGGCAGCCTTACGCTCGCTCTGCCGGTAGGGCGCGTTCGGACCACCGATGTGCGGCCCCTCGTCGAATGTGATGCCAACCCATTTCAGGGTCTCGATGAACTCTGCCTCAGATTCCGCGGAATACCGGGTCCGATCGGTGTCTTCGATACGCAAAAGGTTCACGCCCCCTTCGTGGCGGGCGTGGAGAAATTTAAACAGGGCATCGCGAAGCGAGCCCACGTGGAGGTTACCGGTCGGGCTAGGCGCGAACCGGACGCGGACGGACATAGGCGTGGAGGTTACCTTTCTGCTCTTGTCATGGGATGTGGAGATGCTAGATGATGGATTGCCCGATTTTTGATTGCCGATTGCTTGATTGGGGAGGGATGCGATGATGATGTAGTGATTTGAGATGTGAGATACGGGATACGCGACAGGATGGTGCTTCGCCCTACAGGTTTCACATCATCACATCATCACTTCATCATCCGGTTCGCCTGGGCCATTTGCCCCTGAAAATCAAGTCCTGCACTAGAACCGTCCATTCCGCTTGTACAATCGAAAAGCGGTGGATGGGACGGCGGAGTGGTATTACATCGGGCATTACGGCCAACTCGGCCCCCTGACGCGTGACCAGATCGACGAACTGATCACCGGCGGGGTAATCGCCCAAGACACTTATGTCTGGAAAACCGGCATGTCGGATTGGCTGCACGCCGACCACGCCCAGGAACTCAAAGCTTCTTTTGCAACCACCGACCCGTTCCTGATGCCTCCGCCTCCGCCTTCGTCCAAACCCTCTTCTCCTGGCGCCCCAACAATGACCCAGGCAAGGCAGCAACCGTATGGCAATCCGGCGTTTGGCTCTTGGCGACAAGACACTCTCGCACCATCGTCTAGCAGTTATCCAGCTTTCGGCACCATCAAGAGCGACCGCAGCCGAGTTCTGGCCGGTGTGCTTAACCTCTTTCTCCCCGGCGTCGGACGCATCTATCTGGGCCACATGGCCCATGGCGTCCTCCAACTCGTTCTGTCGTTATGCGGCGTAGGTTGGCTTTGGTCGTTCGTGGACGGCATCATCATCCTGTCCGGAGGGGTCAAATACGACGGCTATGGCAGGGTGCTTACGGATTAGCAACATCCAGCATGCCCTTTGGCATGGCTCACGCGTCAAATCAATAAGAAAAGAATGCGTCGCCTGTTTATTGCTCTCATAATCCTCACTTCGCTCGCCTTGGCCGCTATGGCCGCCGCGGACACCGTCATGCGCGTCTCGGTGGAAGGGAAGGGCACATTCAGCGTTCTCTTATATACCGATAAGGCGCCAAAGACAACGGCCCATATCATCAAACTCGTCAAGAGCGGCTTCTACGATGGCCAACGTTTTCACATCGCCACTCACACGCCGCGTCCTTACACGATTCAAGTCGGGGACCCGGCTTCAAAGTCGGGGGACATTAACGCGGCAGGGTCTGGTGGTAGCGGCGCCACAGTTGCGTACGAAGAGACGAATCTGCCCAACGTTGCCGGCGCTGTGGGCCTCTCTGCGCTTCCTGGCGACAAAAACACAGGCGACAGCCAGTTCTACGTCCTTTTGGGGCCGGCGCGCTTTCTCGATGGCAACTACACAGTATTCGGGAAGGTCATCGATGGAATGGACGTGTGCAACAAGGTTGAGAAGGGTGATCGCATCGATCACGTCACTATCGTCGAGAAGTAGATTCTCTTGAGCTGTAAATCGTAAATCGTAAATCGTAAATCGTAAATCAAAATTCATAATTCGTAAATCGATCCGCAGACCCAGTTTCGGCCTTGGCCGTGTATGACGTTGCCGGAGTTGTCGATTTAGTCGACCGATAGGTTGCGACAAACCTTACTTCCGGATTTCAATAGGGGCGGTCCTCGTCAGGCGCCAAAGTCAGTGCGGCCACGTCTTCCGATCCTTTGTGTGCACCCGCCGCACTCTCGTAGGTCCAACTTATGTGGAAGAAGAGCTGCTCATGGGGACTTCGACCCGCGCCCGGCGGTTGACCGGGCCATTGCGTGGCCCCGAAAACCGCATCAGTATGGGGAGAGATTTGCACGGGCTCAGAAGGAGAGACTTCCAGAGGGACGCCCCTTTGCAAACCCGTCTCTGCAGGCCCGAGGCTGAGGACGTTCAGGTATCCAAGCTGGATCTTTAGGACGAACTTTGTGACGCCGATTTCTGACAAGTTCTTGACCCTCACCACGTAGTCCCCGTTCTTCTTTGCCATTCGGAGGGTTACCGTCAAGTGCGCGTTTGTAGGCGGAATGGGTCCATTATCGGTCTGACATCCGACGGAAAGCATGGTTGAAACAGCAGCAAGCAAGCAACTCTTAAGGGCAGCCCGAAGGACGTTCACGAAAGTATGATAGCCGCCCGCTTGTTCCCTCAACTGGACCAATGCTGAGTCATGCCACAATGACTGCACTGTGCGGCTCGCTCGCGCCATCCTCCTCCGACTCGCGATTGGCGTCCTGAGCTTGCTCTTCATCTCCTTTGTGACGTTCCTCGCGGATATGGCCGCGCCCGGAGACCCTGCCGTCGTCAGAGCCGGTGAAAAGGCATCCATCCAAACGGTTGAGCGGATCCGCCACGAGATGGGATTGGACAGACCTTGGCCCGTTCGATACGCTGACTTTGTGGTCAAGGCCGTGCACCTCGACTTCGGCACCAGCTATTACGGAACTCAGGAACCCGTGGGCGCCATCCTCAAGCGGGATGTGCCTATGACGGCCCGCACCGCCCTCTCGGCCATTCTCTTAGCCGCTATTTTTGGCATTCTAGCGGGCACGCTTGCCGCCGTGTACCAGAATCGCGCGGCCGACCGTGGAGTGTTGCTCCTGAGCACCCTAGGGGTCACAGTGCCCACGTTTGTGCTCGCGCCCATTCTGGTTTACATCTATTGCCTGCAGCTCAATCAACTCCCGCAAACCTGGGTGGTAGACCGGGTTGCGCCTGATTGGATTTACTTGCTGCTTCCCGTTGCGGTTCTCGGTGCGCGGCCCGCAGCCTTGCTTACGCGCCTTACCCGAGCAAGCATGATCGACACTTTGCAGCAGGAGTTCATCCGCACCGCGGTGGCCAAAGGTGTCCCGCCTATGCGGCTCATCTTCCGCCACGCCCTCCGGAACGCCGTTCTGCCCGTGATTACCGCGATAGGGACGAGCTTCGGTTTTCTTCTTACCGGCTCGTTTGTTGTCGAGCGGTTCTTTGTTTTGCCTGGGCTGGGCAGAGAGACTATTGAAGCCATTCAACGGGGCGATTCCCCCGTCATTCAGGCATGCGTTCTTCTTACCGGAGCGATGTTCATCGGGGTGAATTTGGTCGTCGACATCCTTCTCCCGCTGCTTGACCCACGAATCAGGGAGGCGCAAATATGAAGCGCCGTCGCGACCCATTTCTTTGGACCGGAATCGGATTCTTGGTGCTGCTCCTCGCGTTCGCTGTCTTCGGGCCCACTTTTCGCCACAACTATTACGATCCCGTGGGGCATCCGTTCCAATTCCCCAATAGGAACGCCTGGCTGGGCACGGATGAGCAGGGCCGAGATCTCTTTGCCCGCTTGGCCTACGGAGCGCGCATC
>JANYLD010000066.1 GCA_025363835.1 Armatimonadota bacterium | reverse complement strand
CTTGATTTTGCGGCGTCGGAGCTCGCTTCGCTTCAAGCTGGCGGGGGAGTTATCGTGGCCTTCGTCGGGCAGAATATCGCCCACGTGAAGAAAGGCGTTTCGCTCCAGGCCGATGTCGACAACAGCCGCGTCCATGCCCGGGAGAACGTTTTGAACGATCCCCTTAAAGATGGATCCGACAACGCGCTCCTCCCGCTCGACCCGGTACTCCATGAGCTGGCCGTCCTCGAGCAAGGCAATGCGGGTCTCCCGGTTGGAGACGTTGACGATGATCTCTGTCTTAGGCGGCCTGTGCCCCTGGTTGTTGGAGTGCGTGGCAGTATCGGTCTTTGGAATACGGCGGCCACGCCCGCGCCGCGCAACTGTGCTAGCGGGCATAAAAATCTCTGTATTGCAGTTTACCGGGCTTTCTATATCTCGGATTTCGGATCGCGGAACTCGGCTCTCAGATACACGTTTCGTTGCCGGGAGGGGCCGGGGCAAGGGGTGATGTTACCGAGCGCTATTAAGAGATGACTGGCAGCCGAACTCCGAGCTCCTAGTTTCGATTTCCGAGATCCGCGATCCCAGATCCGAGATCGTCAGCTTTCCAGATCCGCCTCCAACATCTCCTCCATCTCGTCGGAGACGTCTTCGTCCATCGCTTTCCCCATCTCCCTCACCATCTCTCGCATCTCCTGCGGGCTGTCCGGATCATCCAAGGAGTCCAGCCGCTCGGCCATCTCGTCCATGCGGGCGTCTTCGTTTCGATACCGGGCAAACCGGCTGACCAGCCTCTCAGCCTCAAGCGCTCCGCAGTGCGGGCAGCGCTCGTCGTCAGGCTGGGCAGTCATTCCGATGAGGGCGGAGAACCTCTTGCCACAACCCCGACATCGATATTCAAAAACAGGCATCGCTCTTGAGAAGTATGAACTCCCCAAACGACAAGGGCCGCCCAAAGGGCGGCCCTCCAATCAGTGGAGCGAAAGAGACTCAGTCAACTCGCTCAACGGTGAACGTGCCGTTGATCGCGGCCGGTCCCATGGGAACGTTTGCCCACGTGGAAACACCCTTGACCATCGATCCATCCTTGACGTCGATCCAAACGAACCCATCGGCAGAGGCCGGATCGCTGCCGCCGCTCTCCTTGAACGTCACCTTAATCTTGGCCGTGTCGTGAGTCCCGATCTTCTCCAGGCTGTCCACCTTGTAGTTGGTGGTGGCGGCTACGGTTCCCTTCTTTTCATCAGCCGTCACAGAAGAAGTCCAGGTGTCCCCGACCTTGACCGGCTTATCCGGATAGACGAAGTTATTCAGTTCGGCTGCCCGCCATGGATTTTGTGCGGCCGACTGCTCTGACTGAATGTCGACGATCTCGCCCGTGGACTTAAAGACGGTCGTCTCCGTTGCATCGGGGCCCGGAATTGTCTGGCCGTTAAATTCGATAACGGTTCCGGACTGCGTGCTCGAAATCGTATAGCCGCTATCGTCCGACTTCGTGATCTTGTCATTAATGTTCGAAGTGATGGTGCCCGACTGGCCCTGAAAGTCCAGATTCCCTGACAACTTATACTTAAACGTGTCGCCCATCTTGGGCGCAAACTTCAAGGTCATCGCGTCTTGCGCGGCTGCGAAAGCACCCAGCACAACAAGCGCGCACAGTCCAACTACTCTTAAATTCTTCATCTTTGAAAATTCCTTCCCTACCGGAGAAAAATCTTACTCCGCTCCGCCCGTAGCGGTGAGGTCTCTTAGGCCTACTGTTCATACTGTTTCACGGCCCCTTCCGTTACGGCGGATGGCAAAACTCCAGGCCTTTTAGCGGCGTTCCAGACTCAAATGAAGCCCGAACTCGTCACCTTCGACTGCGCCCAGACCCTTCTGCGGGTCAACTGGCAAGTTGGAGAATTCGCCCTGGAATGCGCTCGCGATGCCGGTTTGGACCTCGACGAAGCCGCGGCAGGGCTCTATTTCCAACTCTATCGACAGCGCCTCAGCAACTATTTGGAAGTCAATCTCACCAAAGAGCACGCTCAGGGCGATGCCTTCTGGGCCAAGCTCTCCCAAGACTGGCTCGCCGAGCTGGGCCACGATCCGTCCGAGTGGTTTCCCAAAGTCGACGCATCGTCAAAAAAGCTCGGCTTCGGCCCCGATTCCAAAATTTTCCAGGTCTACGAGGACGTCCTTCCCTGCCTCCACCGCCTCGCCGCCGACGGCGTCCGCACCGCCGTCATCTCCAACTGGGATTACTCCCTCCACAACATCCTCAAAGTCCTCGGCCTCTATGACCGCTTTGAGTTAGTGGTAGCTTCCTTGGAAGAAGGATTTGAAAAGCCCGACCCGCGCATCTTTCTGGAGACACTACAGAAGCTAGGCGTTGAACCGGGCCGCGCCCTTCACGTTGGAGACGACGCGATTGACGATCTTCAAGGCGCCCGCAATGTCGGCATGAGAGCCCTCCTCATCGACCGAAACCTAACATCCCCCGCTTCCCCACCTTACATCGCGTCGTTGGCAGACTTGCCGGGGGCGCTAGGGTGACCCCCTTCCCCTTGTGCCGATGGTTCGTGCGGCAGAGGGGGAAGGGCTGGGGATGGGGGTTCCAGGCCTTGGAAATTACGCCAAAATTGCAGCCATGCGCCTGAAATCTGGAGCAAGGAATCTACGAACGACCAGGGCGCGGGCTCTCAGAAAAGAAATGTCGGTATCAGAGAAGGTGGCGTGGGTCCAACTCCGCAACGAAAAGCTCGGATTCAAAGTCCGCCGCCAGCATCCTGTCGGCCCCTACATCCTGGATTTCTACTGCCCTGAGGCCAAGGTTTGCGTTGAAATCGACGGAGAGCAACATCAGTTGAGACAGGAATCTGATGCTCGGCGCGACAAAGCAATGTCTGAACTCGAGTGCTAAGCCTTCGCTTTCCAAGCCTGGACCTTTTCGAGAAGGGCTTGGCCCTGGACCGCGTGCTTTCGGCCATCTACGAAACCTGCTGTGAGCGGACGGGTCGGCGGCCTCCGCGTCATTGGGAATGACTCCTAGCTGGTGGTGGCCGTAAGTTCCCGGAACCCCCATCCCCAACCCTTCCCCCTCTCCTGGCACGAACATCCAGGACAAGGGGAAGGGAGTTTTTTGGCCCAGGAGGTAGATTCCACCGAGTCAGAAATGGAATCGCTTAGCAACTACGATTACAACCTCCCGGAGTCGGTCATCGCTCAGCGACCGCTTGAAGACCGAGCGGGCTCTAAGCTTCTGTACCTCCACAAAGTCACCGGCCTTGTCGAACACCGCCGGTTCAAAGACGCTGTAGACCTGCTCCAAACCGGCGACCTCCTCGTCCTCAATAACACCCGGGTCACCGCATTCCGCCTCTTCGGGCACAAGCCAACCGGAGCCAAAGTCGAAGTTCTCGTCCTGAAACAGACCGGACCGAGCACGTTTGAAGCCCTCGTCCGCCCGGGCAAGCGGCTTCAGCCGGGCGCCACGATTGAATTCGAACACGGCCTTAAAGCAACAATCGAAGCCAACCTTCAAGACGGTCAGAAACTCCTCAAATTCGAATCCAGGGACCCGTTAACCGTCACCTTAACGCGGCAGTCAGCCGTTCCTCTCCCGCCCTACGTCCACGAAGCCTTAAACGACCCCGAGCGCTACCAAACGGTGTACGCCCAAGTCCCCGGGAGCGCGGCAGCGCCAACGGCCGGGCTCCACTTCACACCCGAAATTCTGAAGGAACTGAAGGGCAAAGGCGTCCAAACGGCCTGGGTCACCCTCAATGTCGGGGTCGACACCTTCCGGCCCATCCAGACTGAAGACCCCTCGGACCACTCAATCCACGGCGAGATCTGCGAGCTGCCCGAAGAGACGGCCGAGGCGGTATCTAATTGTAAAGGGCGGGTCATTGCCGTCGGCACCACCTCGGTGCGCACTCTCGAGAGCTTCGCCATCGGAAGGCGGAAAATTCAAACCGGCAGGCAAGACACCCGACTTTTCATCCGACCTGGGTATGAGTTTAAGATTATCGATGGAATGTTCACCAATTTCCACATGCCTCGCACGACCATGCTGATGATGATCAGCGCCCTCGCCGGCCGGGAGGCGGTGATGAACGCGTACCAAGAGGCTTTGAACCACAAGTACAGATTCCTAAGCTTCGGCGATTCGATGCTCATCGCGTAAATGCCGTTCGTTCCGCATTTCTAGCGAACGCTATTGCATAGCTGTTCGGATACAATCTTCACTTGGAGAGGGTGGTTTTTGAGACAAAAAGAATTTGATCCGTTGGCCTATATCGAGAGTGGCTTTCTTGATACGAAGAAGGTAGAGCCCGCGCCTACCGAGCAGCCTATCGACGGTAAAGGCGTTGTGGTAAGCATTCCCACCCTCACCGACTTCCTTCGCACCGGCAAGAACACCGAAGGCAGAGCGGTTGTGGACGCAGACAAATCGCCCCGGTTCAAGCGGACCACGATGAGCGCACCCAGGCCGCGCCGCGCAAAAGACGACGTCTCCAAGACTGAAATCGATCCCCAACTGCAAGAGGCCTGGGAGCTGCTGCCCAAGAACATCGAGTTCCTCTGCTCGTTTTATGACGACTCCGTCACCAAGAACTACTACCGCGGCGAGTTCAAAGAGTCTCGCCAGGAGCTCGTCAAGAGGCTCCTCGACCCCGAACTCTCCCTCGAGGAGACGAGCCGCCTTCTCGGCGTCTGCCCCGCCACCGTCCGGCGATACACCAACCGGGATTGGCTGAAGCATCACCGCACCATCGGCGGCCAGCGGCGGTTCAGCTTGAGCGACGTTGTGAGGTTTGTTCACGAACACGGGCGGTTCCCGGAAGAGTCGTAAGCTTCAATGGAGGAACGGCTGAGAATCGCTGTCTTCTCTGACAGCTATTTGCCGATCCTCAACGGAGTCAGCGTCAGCATCGACTCCTTGGTCACCGAACTTCGCAATCGTGGCCATTCTGTGCACGTCTACACGGCGGCCAGCCCGTCCTACAAAGACCCCGATCCGAACACGTTTCGGTTGCATGCCGTAAAGATCCCGATCGTGCGCGACTATCCCTTGGCCGTGCCGCCTCTCTATGAGATGCTCCGCCAGTTCCGGAAGCATGAGTACGACCTCATCCACACCCACACGCCGTTCACGCTCGGCTTCATTGGCCTCCGCTGGGCCCAGTCCCACGAGTTGCCCATCGTCACCACCTATCACACGCTCTACAACCGGTATCTCCACTACATTCCCTTTGTCCCGCGGCGCTACCTGCGGTTCAAGATGGCGAAGCACACGAACTTCTATTACAACAGCGTCGACCACGTGATCACCCCGAGCGAAGCCTCTTTGCGATGGCTCCGCCGACACTCTGTCATCACCGACGTCAGCGTCATCCCCACCGGCGCGACTCGGCGCAGGCTGCTCGACAGGAGCGAGGTCCGCCAGGCTCTTGGTATCCCGCCGGAGCAGAAGATCCTTCTCTACGTGGGGCGTCTCGCCAAGGAGAAGAACATGAGCGTGCTGTTCCACATGGCCGCGCTCTCCTTCCAAGAAGACCCCAGTCTGCGGCTCTGGCTCGTCGGGGACGGGCCTTACCGCGAGGACTGTGCCCGCATGGTGCGCGATCTCGGCATCGGGGACCGGGTCAAATTCGTCGGCTTCCTTTCCCGCCCCGAGGTTGATCCGTACTACGCAGCCGCCGACCTCTTCGTCTTTAGCAGCATCACCGAAACCCAAGGGCTGGTCGTCCAAGAAGCGATGTCCTATGGCGTTCCCTCCGTTGCCGTTGCCGGTGGCGGCGCGAGCGATGGGATCATCGATGGCGAGAACGGCTACATCGTTAAGAACGACCCGGGCACCTTCGCGGCCAAGGTCCTCGAAGTCATGGCCGACGACATCCAGCTTGCCAAGCTGAGCGAAGGCGCGCTGCAGTTTGTGAAAACGCACGGCACCAGCGAAATGACAGACCAGGTCCTCGACGTCTACCGCAAAGTTCTTCAAAAGCCGAATCCCGACCTCCGCGCATCCGGTTCCGAGCTCGAATCTCCGATCTCCGGATTCCGCGCTCCAAAGGGCCTATGGTAGACGACATGGAAGCCTCTCCACCGACAGCGGAGCCCGAGGCCGCCGGCAGCCGGCCTGATCCCACTTTGCCGGGCGGATATGGAACGTTCTTCGCCGCCCTCGCCCTCCTCGCCGCCGTCCGAATCGCGATCGGCTTCGTCAGTCTCCCTCTGGCTGCCATCGGCCCGACGAACCTTCTGCTCGCCGCCCTCTTCGTTGCGGTTCCCGTGCTTGCCGAGTTCTTCGGGGCCAACTCTTGGTGGAATTGGAAGATCGCATTGCTGTTCATCGTGGCCGGCGTCGCTTGCCAAGTTGGCTTTGGCCTCTTCGCAACGACCTCCTCCGGGGCCATGAGTGGTGTCGCCAACGCCGTCGCCCAGATGGGGCTGGACACGTGGTGCGTCGGTCTTGGCGCTTTGCTTGGCGCTTCGCTGAGAGACAAGAACCTTCTTATTCCCATCTCCATATTCGGGGCCGCCTACGACTACTATCTGGTTATCGCTCCAGCCGGACTGCCCGGCGCGGGACTCACTCGCAACATCATCAACACCGCGCCCAAGGTATTCAACTCGGTGGCGGCTCAAGTTCCAACCGTGACCTCTCATGCCGCTACCGGAAAGGCGGCCGTCGGCAGCTTTGTGGGACCGGCCGATTTGGTCTTTCTGGCCGCCTTCTTTGTCGTCGTCTTCAAGTTCAAAATGAACGCCCGCCTGACCGTTTCGATCGTCGCGCCGGTGCTCGTTCTTTATATGCTCGCGGTGCTTCTGTTGGGCATCGCGCTCCCCGCCCTCGTGCCTATCGGCGCCTGTGTGGTCATCGCCAACTGGAGGCACTTCGACCTCAAGCGAGATGAATGGCTGACCACCCTCGGGCTCGCGGTCTTCTGCGCGGCATTCATCCTTTGGGGGATGGCGAAGCAGCGGCAGCGTGGGCAAGAGCAGCAAGCTGAGCCTTCGCGGCAGGCGGGCGGCCAAGCACCTGCAAGATCGGGATCGACGCCTGCGCCAACCGGTCAAGCTTCACGCCCGTCGGGACTCCGGAGCGCTCCAGGAAGTACACAAGGTCCTCCGTAGCCAAGTTTCCGCCCGCGCCCGGCGCGTACGGACAGCCTCCCAGGCCGGCCGCGCTGGAGTCAAAGGCCTCGATCCCCATCTCAAGCGCCTTTGCCACATTGGCGATCGCGGTTCCGCGAGTGTCGTGGAAGTGGTATGCGATGGAGGAGAGCGGGGCGATGTCGGCGAGAGCTTTGGTGAGGGCTTCCACTTCCTTGGGCGCGGCCACGCCAATCGTGTCGCCAATGCTAAGCTCATCCACCCCCATGTCCATCAGCCGCTTGCAGACTCGGACGACCTGTTTAGGCTCGATCCGCCCAGCGTATGGGCATTCAAATGCGGTGCTCACGTAACCCCGCACCCAGCCGTGAGCCACCTTGGATCGGAACTCCTGGACCACCTCGTGGAAGACGTCCAGCGACTGGTCGACGGTCATGTTGATGTTCTTCTGGGTGAACGCGTCGCTCGCGGCCGTGAACACGGCGATGCGTTGGACGCCGACCTCGATGGCTCTTTCCAGGCCCTTTTGGTTAGGGACAAGGGCCGAGAAGAGGGCGCCGTCTTGTTTGGGGAGCTGGGGCCAGAGCTCGGCGGCGTCGCCGAGTTGGGGCACCCATTTGGGGGAGACGAAGCTGGTCGCCTCGATCTCGTTGAGACCGGAAGCGAGGAGGTTCTTGATGAACGCAAGCTTGGCGTCGGTTGGGATTGGCGTCGCCTCGTTCTGGAGGCCGTCTCGCGGGCCTACTTCTATGATTCTTAGCATGTGTTTCTTTTTTGGGCCGCTCTCCCCTCCCTTCACGGGAGGGGCCGGGGGTGGGTGATCATCCCGGCGTTGTTTGGACGATCAGCACCACCTCGGATGCAGGTTCTGAATTTACCAAAGCCAGCCTACTTCCAATTCTCGTTCAGTTCGGGCCTGCCGGCAGCCAGAGACCGATCCGTCAGGCATTTGGTCTGAACCCACCCCCTCCCGGTTCGGAGACTCACCGACCTCCCCCGCAGCACACAGTCTGCGCTAGGTCCAAGGCTTGCGAACTGCGGGGGAGGCGCTTTTACGTTCGTTGCTTTCCGGTGGTCTTCGCAATTTCGCCTCCGCAGACTTCGGCAAAATTGCTACGACCGACCGGCTACCTTCTTCTGACCCCTCCGGGGTCGCTCGCCTTAATTCAGCGCCAATGCCCCGGGCCGTCAAGGAAGGGGAGTCTGGTTTGGGCGCTACAATCCAACTGTCCGCCTGCGATCACCCACCCCCGGCCCCTCCCGTTAAGGGAG
>JANYLD010000002.1 GCA_025363835.1 Armatimonadota bacterium | reverse complement strand
GTCTAGAACGATCGGCTTTCGGGCGATTTCGCTGCCGTTCGTGGTGGCCGTGGCGGCTCCAGCGGCGAGAGCGTATTGGAAGCATTCTTCTGGGGGCTTTCCGGAATCTAATGCCCAGAGGAGGGCTCCGATGAGGGAGTCTCCGCTGCCGATGGTGCTATTGACTTTCACTTGGGGCGATTGGCCCACGTAGATTTTGTTCTCGGTGGCCATCACCGCGCCGGCTTCTCCACGGCTGATGACGACGATAGGGGCACGGCCGAGGCGGGTGGATTGGAGGCGCGCTTCTAATTCTTGGGCGGCCTGGATGTAATCGTCCTCTGTCTTAATTTCCCGGCGCAGGAGGCGCGACGCTTCTTTCGTGTTGGGTTTGATGAAGGTGGGTCCTGCTAGGATGCCGTGTTTGAGCGGCTCGCCGTCGCTGTCGAGGACGGTTGAGCAGGTTTCGGATCGGCAGTCTTCAATGAGGATTCTGAGGGCGTCGGGAGAGACACCGGGTGGGAGGGAACCGCCAAAGCATGCCCAGGTGGCATTTGCGCTGAGGCCTTTGCAGTAGGCGCGGAGGTATTGGAAGGCGTCCGGCGTGATGTTGGGGCCGGGCTCGCTGAATAGGGTGGGCGGAAGGTGGGAGGCTTCTTCGATGCAGAAGTCGACCCTTGTTTCTCCGGCGACCTCGAGGAAATCGTGCTTGACGCCTTGCTGGTCGAGTACGTGGCGGACGTACGCGCCCGTGTTTCCGGCGAGGAAGCCGGTGGCGAGGGTCTCGGCACCCATTTCAGCCGCGACACGGGCAACGTTGATCCCTTTTCCGCCGGCGTCTCGCTCCAGGCGGTTGACATGGTTGGTGTCATTGACCAGGAGCTTGTCGACGAAGAGAGCGTGGTCGACGGAGGGGTTCAGGGAGACGGTTAGGATCATTTCTTTTTGGCCGTGTTCTTAAGGCTTGGTGGTGCCGGTCGGTAAATGGTAAGGAGCAAATGGTAAATGGTTTTTTCGGATCGGAGAGGATTTGGATGCAAAGATTCCACCACAACGGCACAGCGAGCACAACCGTTTCACAACGCCGGAACGAGTTGATGGAAGTCCGGCCGACCTTCCATACCGAAACCATTTACCATTTACCCCTTACCATTTACCGATCAACACCACGCGATTCCCAAACCCGCCCCTACTGGGCCATCACTTCAGCCAGCAACAGCTTCTCGGGGTCGACCATTCTTTGGGTGCTTAGGGCGTATCCGAGGGGGTGGGCTACGAGGCCGTTGCCGTCTACTCCGGCCATTTCTCCTCGAAAGCCACTGAGGAGGCGGTTGGCTGCGAAGGCCCCGAGGCGGAGCCCGAGGACGCGGTCGAACGCGGTGGGGGTGCCTCCGCGTTGCATGTGGCCAAGGACGAGATAGCGCGCTTCGAAGCCGGTGTTGCGCTCGATGAAGACCTTAATGTCGCTGGCTCTGGCGGCGCCTTCGGCAACGATAATGATGGAGCTTTTCTTGCCTCTTTCCGCCGCGGTTCGGAGGGAGGTGCACATATCCAGAAGCGAATAGGGGACTTCGGGGATGAGGATGGACTCTGCGCCGCCGGCGAGGCCGGCTTCGAGGGCGATGAACCCGTTTCTTCGGCCCATGACCTCGATCACGAAGACACGCTCGTGAGAGTAGGCGGTGTCTCTAACCCGGTCAATCGCCTCGATGGCGGTGTTGACGGCGGTATCGAAGCCGACGGAGTAGTCGGTTCCGGAAATATCGTTGTCGATGCTGGCAGGGACGCCCATGACGGGAAACCCGAAGTCTTCGTGGAGGGTCAGAGCGCCTTTGAGAGAGCCGTCTCCGCCGATGACGACAAGCCCCTCGATCTCGTGGTCTTGGAGGGTGCAGAGGGCTTGCTCGCGGCCTTCCTTGGTCATAAAGTGCTTGCTCCGGCCGGTGCGGAGAATGGTGCCGCCGTGGGTGATGATGCCGCCGACCTTCATGGAGTCGAGTGGGACGGCTTCGTCTCCGATGAGACCCTCGTAGCCATGGAGGAATCCCACCACTTCAGCGCCTCTGCCCAGGGCGGCGCGGACGACGGCTCGTATGGCCGCATTCATTCCGGGCGCATCGCCTCCGCTGGTCAGGACGCCGATCTTTTTCATCGTGTGGTTGGTGGTTGGTGGTTGGTGGTTTGGGGATTGGACTAATTGGGCTGATCGGGCCTACTGACGGTCCTTACACCAACCACAAACCTCAAACCACCGACCACCTGCTATTTCGGCTCATTATGGCGGACGAGGACGCGTTTCCCAACGTAGAATTGGATGCGGCTTTGGGCTCCCCTGGAACTCTTGGCACGAACTTCGCTCTTCTGATTATTAGCTCATGCAGCAAACCACTTCCCTTTCCAAGCCGGTGGGCTCCATCATGCGGCCGGTTCCG
Source organism: Armatimonadota bacterium (assembly GCA_025363835.1). Taxonomy (GTDB): domain Bacteria; phylum Armatimonadota; class Fimbriimonadia; order Fimbriimonadales; family Fimbriimonadaceae; genus JANYLD01. The sequence continues at coordinate 3,859 of JANYLD010000002.1, read as the reverse complement.
CGTGTTTGGACGTCCGCTTCGGTGGCTGCGGCTGCAGCTGAGATTCGGGATTCGGGGCTGCCGGCGGTTGCGGTTACCGAGGGCTTCCTTTACGTTGCGGTGGTGACGCAGTCTTCCTTGGCCGCTGCACAGGCTCGTGGGGTTGGGTCGGAGGACTCGGTCGAGCTGGTTTACGACTCCCACGCGGTGACTTTGCCCCCCTATGCCCCGGGCGAGAAGGCTTTGGAGATTTTCACGACACAGCCGGTGACGGCGATTCCGGTGGTGGACGACTACGGGCGGTTGATGGGAGTTTTGACGCCAGCGGACTTGTGGCCCAAGCGAGACCGCGCTCCGCGTCCGGCTGCGGTTGGAGGCATGGCGACTCCGTTTGGGGTTTATCTGACGACTGGCACGTTTGGGGCTGGTGCAAACGGGCTTGCGTTGATGAGCACGGGGGCGCTTATGTTTACGGTTCTTTCGGCGGCTGAGTATGGGGTTGAAGCCGTTCAAGATTACGGAACCAAGCATGCTTGGCACGTTCCAGATTTCGTTTTTGGAGTTCTTGCGACGGCGGTCTTCATGGCAGCCTTTCGATTGCTGCCACTGGCGGGCATTCATGCCGCGGAGCACAAGGTCGTACATGCGATCGAGCGAGGCGAAGACTTAACTCGAGAGAATGTGCGCCGGATGCCCCGGGTTCATCCTCGATGCGGCACCAATTTCGCGGTGGGAGCTTCGATTTTGCTGGGGATCGCGACCAACAAAGCGCTGATAAACGACGATAGCACGCGCGTGATCGTGGCTCTGTTAACGACTTTAATCTTTTGGCGGCCCTTGGGGTCGCTTGTTCAATATTGGGTGACCACCAAGGAACCGACAGACGCTCAAGTGGACATGGGAATTCGGTCCGGAAACGAGTTGCTGAAGCAATATGCGTCGGGGAGAAGTGGCAGCCGCAATATCGCGTCCCGTATTTGGAATAGCGGGATGCTTCACGTAATGGGCGGGGCTTCGGTTGTCTTTGCCATTTTGGCGCTCTTCGCGTGGATCTTCTTCCACGTCAACATGTTGGCGAGCTGAGTCACATCTCCAGTCTCGCGAGTCCTTTGGCAAGCCTTCCTGCGAGGACGTAAACACGGAGGCGCGGAGATTCACAGAGGTTCACAGAGACGGGAGCTCGGATTCGGCGGCCTGGTCTGGACCTGCGTTCCTTCCGACGCTGAAAGGCGGTGGTATAATCCTTGCTCCCAAGGACATCCTTTGTGATCATTCTTTATCGCGTTCTCCTCACCCTTGGCCTGATCGTTGCGATCGGGTTTGCTGTCCTGGTTTTTGCGACCGGCAAAGGCGATGCGATGGGCGGCGGCACCAACGTGCGGACGTCGTTTAAGGGTAAGGCCAGCTTCGATGACGTGATTTCCCGTCTGACGCTTTATCTAGGCGTCTCCTTTATGGCGATCATGTTGATCTTGGACGCAGTTTCCAACTACACGCAGAAGCTGCCGAAGTAAAGGAAGACGGGGTTAGGCGTGACCGCCTTTTCAGACGCCATTAGGCGCTGCTTTTGTAAGAGCTCGTCGCCTCCGGGCCGTAAGGCCGCAACGCCCCAAGGCCGTCCCCCTACTTCTTCCCAGCCTTCTTAGTTCCCTTTGGGGTCGGAATGCTTTCCGCGTTCTTGTATTGCTCGGGGTTCTGTTTGAAGGTTTCGGGGCAGCCAGAGCAGCAGAAGAAGTAGCGGCGGCCTTTGTAATCGGTGTACATGTGGTCCTTGGTCGCTTGGGCGATGCTAATTTTGGCCCCTTGGACGGCGCACTTGATTTCGGTCTTCTTGTTGTCCGCGATCGCGGTGACCGAGAGCGTTAGGGCGAGGAGGACGAGGATGGGGACTCTTTTCATGTCTGGTTTAAGAGTACCGGAGGCGAACATAGCATCGGCCTCTGGGCGATGTTTCTCGATCGAAAAGCGCCGGCGAAATTGGGAGCAACAAACATCGCCCAGAGGGACGATGCTACATCGGGAGGGGATATAGGTTGCGATGTTTCTTGCTTCGAATCGCCGCGAGGTTGATAGCGGCAAACATCGCCCAGAGGGACGATGCTACGTTCGGAGGGATACTTAGTCTCGATGCTCCGCATTCTTCATACGAACGACTTCCACGGCATGCTCGATGATGGGCGGGAGTCTGTGTTGGCGGCCTTGCGGAAGGATGTGGATCTTTACTTTGAATGCGGGGATTGCGTTAAGGCTGGGAATTTGGCGATTCCTTTGAAGGCTGATCCGGTTTGGCCGCGGCTGGCTCGGCTGGAATGTACGGCGAGCGTGTTGGGGAATCGGGAGTCGCACCCATTGGAGGGGCCCTTTAAGGCAAAGATCGCTGGCGCGACGCATCCTTTGCTAGTAGGGAATTTGATTCGGCGCTCGGATGGACAGGCCGTTCTGCCTGGGACGATGCTAATCGAGACTTGCGGGGTTCGGGTGGGCGTCATCGCGGTAATGGTGGCGATGGTGACCCGGCGGATGGCTACGCGGGTGGTGTCTCAGTTCCTTTGGGAGGAGCCGATTGGGGCGGCGGCGGCTTTGGCGCAGCAGGTTCGGCCGCATGTGGACTGTTTGATCGCGTTGACCCACATTGGATTTAAGAAGGATGAGGCGTTAGCGGAGCGTTGCCCGGAGATCGACTTGATTCTGGGCGGGCATTCTCACACAGTATTGGAGAGTGCGGCGATGGTTGGGAAGACGGCGATATGCCAGACCGGCTCGCATGGGCGGTTTGCTGGGGTCTACGGATGGGATGGGGGTCTGGTTTCTTACAAGTTATCGCCGTTGTCCTGACGACTCCTTTCCCCTTGTCCCGGATGGTTCGTGCCGGTGGAGGGGGGAAAGGGTCGGGGATGGGGGTTCCGGGAGTTTGTAGTCACCGACGGCATCACTCCGCTCGTGGTTGTTCATGGGATCACATAAGGTCTCAGAACCACGGGTTTGACCGCCGCCAACTCCGGAACCCCCTTCCCCAACCCTTCCCCCTCCACCGGCACAAACATCCGGCGCAAGGGGCAGGGCTCGGATGAACCGTTTCTGGCTTACCTGCCGTATGAAGGGTGGCTGGTAGAATTGTGCCGGCTGCTGGGTTCAGATGCATCCAATTCTTTTTACTTTTGGCCCCTTCCACGTTGGTGGATCGACGGTGGGTCCGATTCAGGTTCATAGCTTCAGCGTGATGCTGATCCTCGCTTTTTTGGGCGGGCTTTGGTTAGCTCGGCGACGCGCTCCCAAGTTTGGATTTGATCCGGCAAAGGTTTCTGATGTCTCGATGGTCGTCCTGTTTGCCGGTGTGGTTGGCGCTCGGGTGCTTTTCATCTTGCAGGAGCTTCCCTACTATCTTCAGCATAAGGATGAGCTTTTTAGCCTTCAATTCCAGGGGCTCACCAGTTTTGGGGCGCTGTTGTTTGGTGTGGGGGTTTATGCCTGGTTTGCCTGGCGGCAGAAACGGCCCTTTCGAGATGTGTTGGACATGGTGGCCCCCTCTGCTCTACTGGGGCATGCGATCGGCCGGATCGGGTGCTTGTTGAACGGGTGCTGCTACGGGGTGGTGACGACGAGCAAGCTCGGCGTGCACATCGACGACACGAACATCTTGCACGTGCCCGCTCAGCTCTTTGATTCTTTGATGGCGTTTGCGGCGGTCGGGATTTTGCTGGCAATTGAGAAGCGCGGGCTACTGCGGGGGCAGAGTTTTGCTTTATTTCTGGTCCTGTATGGCGGGACTCGGTTCATTTATGAGTTCTGGCGTGCCGGGACGGTGGAGCAAGTGAATGCGGGAATCGCTTCGAGCACGTACTGGGGGAGTTTGCCGATTACGCAGGCGCAGGGGGTGGCG
>JANYLD010000378.1 GCA_025363835.1 Armatimonadota bacterium | reverse complement strand
TGCTGGCCCTTGAAGTGGTAGCGCTTGACGCCGCCTTGGAAGCCCTTACCCTTGCTGGTCCCTGTGACGGTGACCTTCTCGCCTTCGGTGAAGATGTCGGCCGTGATCTCTTGGCCAAGCTCCACTGCGGGGGCTTCTTGGAAGCGAAACTCTCTAAGCGTGCGAAGGTTCTTTCCGATGCCGGCCTTATTGAGGTGGCCGAACTTGGGAAAGGTGAGATGCTTCTCTTTCGCATCGCCAAAACCTACTTGGACGGCGTTGTAGCCATCGGTCGCTTCGGTCTTGATCTGAGTGACGTAGACGGGTCCGGCCTGAATGACCGTTACCGCCACCATCTTTCCGTCTTCGCGGAAGATGTGAGTCATACCTATTTTCGTGCCTAAAATTCCTGGCAGCATTTGTCTCCTTGCAGGCAGCGCCGTGACACCCGCAAGGGCGCGCGGCTAAAGCCACTGATTGGTTCCCGATTTAAGCTTCATTCGCCTTTAAGCCGGCGGTTGGATTCGTCGTAGCCCGAGTCCTTTTCGGGGCGACACCGCTGGCGGCTGGAAGCCGTCGGTTCTGAGACGCGAGCGCCTCAACCGGAAGAATATACCCGATTGGAAGCGCGGGCGTGTCCCCACTGGGAGCGCGGGCGTCTCGCCTGCCCCCCGGTTGCCGAGCGTCCCGCTCGGCTCCCTCGACTCACTCACTTCAGTTGGCTATGTGTCTTTAGAATCGCGACGTTCTCGCAGGATCGGATTTGCAGAACTGTAAATCCAACTCTTGGGATCGGCGCAAAGCTTCGCCTTCACGGGATTCCATTCGATGTATCTTGCTACTGCATCGAAATGCTCCGGATTACGAATGAAGCGGTCAAAGTTTTCAACTTGCCAGTGTTGACCGGGAAGGCTCAGTTTCTTCCCAATCTCGTGTGACGTGTAGCTCTTGTGGTCGTGCATGATTCGGGACAGCGTCCAGCCATCTGATGGGCCTATGAGAATGTGAACATGGTTTGGCATGATGACCCAGGCTGCTAAAGCGTAGCGTTCGGGATGACCGAAGAGCAAAGAGTCTTGCACGATTGTCGCCGCGACGGGATTTCTGAGAATCTGCGATCCGTGCCCTTCGTCGAGATACGATTCAATCCGGCGGTGATACTGCTTTTTGAATTCGGGCTCTGGTAGCTCAGCCAGCTCCTTCTTCCACATCTCAATGAGAAAGGCGGGTAGGGAGTCTGCAAGACGGTAGGTGACAAATTGATACCTCCGGCCGGCTTCGATGTGCGGCAGATATCCGCGCGTGCGCTTGCGATCGGGAGGATCGTTCATCCGGAAAGATTTACCCGAGCGGGACGATCTGAAGGATCGTTCATCGGAAAGCTTTACCCGAGCGGGACGCTCGGGAGCCGGGGGGCAGGCGAGACGCCCGCGCTCCCGGTCACTGTCCCCAAGCTCTTAAGACTTGATTTCGATATCTACGCCGCTCGGAAGGTCGAGTCGCATGAGGGCGTCGATGGTTTTGTTGGTGGGGTCGAGGATGTCGATCAGGCGATTGTGGGTTCGCAGTTCGAAGTGCTCCATCGACTCCTTGTCGATCGTTGGTCCGCGGATGACGCAGAAGCGACGGATGTTCGTGGGGAGCGGGATCGGGCCTTTGATCCTGGCACCCGTGCGCCGTGCGGTCTCCGAGATCTTTTCGGCCGACTGGTCGATGATCCGGTGGTCGTAGGCGCGGAGCCTGATTCTAACTTTCATTCCTGCTGGCATAATTTTTTGGGTGGGTAGTGGATGGCGGATCGTGGCTAGATACTTAAACTTGATACTCGATACTTAAAGAAAAGAGCCCCGATTTGTGATCGGGGCTCTTTTAATTTCTTCTAGTCTGGGGACACCGTTGTAATGGTGCCGGCTCCTACAGTCTTGCCACCCTCTCGGATAGCAAACTTTGAGCCAACTTCCATAGCGACGGGTTTTCCTTCGATCAACTCGATATTCATCGTAATGTTGTCTCCGGGCATGAC
>JANYLD010000363.1 GCA_025363835.1 Armatimonadota bacterium | reverse complement strand
CCATGAGAATCGCCAACGTAGGGGTCAAAACGCGGGTGGAGACGACGGTCGCGATGGCGTTCGCGGTGTCGTGGAACCCGTTGATATAGTCGAAGCCAAGTGAGGCAACGAGGATAAGGATAAGGAGAAGTGACATCGGCTACGCGTATTTGTCGATGATCGTGCCGATGATGGCGGCGATGGCTTCGCACTTGTCTGAAGCTTGCTCGACCCGATCGAACATCTCCTTCCACTTGATGACGGTCAACGCGTCGATCCCGGGCTCGTGAAAGAGGTTTTTCAGCGCCGCCCGAAACGCCCGGTCGCTATGGTTTTCCACCGTATGGATCTCTTTAAGTGTCTCCCGGAGCGTTTTCGACTTAGTAAATCCATTTCGCAGTTCGTGAACGGCGCTTTCTGTCAACTGGCTCAGTTGAAGTAGGAGCTCTACGCTTGGCAGCAAATCCGGCCTCGGCCCGACCAGTGAATAAAGCTCGGCCCTCGCGGCTGCGGCTTCGATCAAGTCGGTGACGTCGTCGAGTGCTTGGCTCAATTCCCTGAGATCTTCTTTGTCCAGGGGTGTGATGAACATGGTCGCGATCTTGTTTTGAAGATCGTGGGTGAGGTGGTCGCCCTCACTTTCCAGCTGATCGAGTTTCTGCGCGTACTGCGGCAGATTGCCGAAATCTCGAGCCATCGCGAGAAACGTTTCAGCGGACTGCGTAGCCACCCTTGCTTGATTTTCCAGCAGGTCATAAATCGACATGTCCCGGCGCTGTTTGATTTTCAACATACTCATGGGCCGGCATCTGTTAAGAAGCCGTAAAGAGTCTGATCGACAGCGGCTACGGATGTCCAGAGGACAACGCTGTTGCACAGATTCTTCGCAAGCCTTGCATGGGTGGTACTGTATGCAATCAAGAGATGTCTATGAATAGGGTTGGAATTAATTTGCTCGCGATTGCGAGCCTCGCCTCACTGATCGTCCTTTCCGGTTGCTCAAATCCCGCCGCAGATAACGCGAGCAACTCGGCCCCTGCCGCAACCGCCCCTGGAGCAACAGCCCTCAAGCTCAACCTTCCCGAGCCGGCGGAGCCCAAAGAAGCGATTCCTTCCGCTGCGGCCAAGAAGCCGTATCACATGGGCGTTAGCCTCTTGACTCAAGATGACGATTTCTACCGAGCTCTTAAGAAGGGCCTCGAAGACCAGGGCGCCAAAGAGGGCGTGACGATGGACATCCTGTCGGCCGACAAGGACATGGGCAAGCAGGTGAACCAGGTCCAAGACTTCATCGCTAAGAAGGTCGACGCGATCGTGCTTTGCCCCGTGGACAGTTCCGCCGTGGCTGCCGTTGTGACCCAAGCAAACAACGCGAATATTCCCGTCTTTACAGCCGACATCGCGGCGAAAGGCGGCAAAATCGTCTGCCACATCGCTTCCGACAACGTGTTCGGAGGTTCGCTTGCCGGGGACTTTGCGGGCAAGCTTTTGAACGGCAAGGGCAACGTGGCCATTCTCGATCTGAAGACCGTTACAAGTGTTCAGGATCGAGTCAACGGCTTTAAAACCGCTCTGGCCAAGTACCCCGGGATCAAAATCGTGGCCGACGAGGACGTGCCCGATGCCAAGCGCGAAAACGCCGTTTCCAAGGCGACCGACCTCATGACCGCGCACCCAGACATCAACTTGATTTTCGGAATCAACGACAACGTGGCCCTCGGCGCCTTATCTGCCTTGCAGCAGGCGAAGAAGACGAATGTGTCTGTCGTTGGATTTGATGCCGGTCCGGAGGCGCAGACGAACATTTCTTCAGGCACCAGCCCATTGAAGGCGGATGCGATCCAATTCCCGCACTTGATCGGCATGACGACCGTTGACGCGATCGTGCGATCATTGAACGGCGAGGCCGTCCCTCCGAAGATCGCGGTTCCGACGGGAATCGTCACGAAAGATTCGTTCGGAAAGTAACCCGGTTTGGGAGTGCGAGAGCTTGCTCGCGCTTTTGCAACCGAGCAATTTCCACGAAACCGAGAGCTTGCTCGCCGATCCTTCAAAGCCCATCAAGGTGGCAAACCGTCGAGCAAGCTCTCGGTTTCCTGGAAATTGTTGGGTTGCAAAAGCGCGAGCAAGCTCTCGCACTCCCAAATGGCTCTACGCTGAAGGCATCACGCCTTCCGCTTGCGAGCAACCGTCTTCGTCTTCGTCTTCGTCTTTGCCCCAAACTTCCGCTTGAACGGCCGCTTGGAAGGCCCCGCGTCCCGCTTGGCCTGCAACAAAACAGACGCCTGCTCCGCTGTCACCGAAGCCGGGTCCGTCCCCTTGGGCAAGGTGGCGTTGGTCTCGCCATCGGTCACATAGGGCCCATAGCGCCCGTTCAAAACCTTAATCGGCCCCGCCGCCCCATCTGGCTTCCCTAACTCCGCGATCGTAGACGGCGTTGAAGACCGAGCGGACTTGAATTTGGGCTGCGAAAGCAACTCCAATGCCGCCGCCATATCCATCGTCTCCCCATCTTTCCAGTTCTCAACGGTCCGCCGCTCTTCGCCCGATTCCACATAAGCGCCAAACTTGCCCATCTTAAACAAAACGGGCTTCCCGCTCGCCGGATCTGAGCCGAGCTCCTTTGGCAAAGAGCATAGGAATGCGATGTCTTCCTCCGCAAGGTTCTTCGGGTCCGAGCCTGGAGGCAGAGAAATCCAAGTCGGCTTGACTTTTGCTTCGATCTCCTCGTCTGTCCGCTCGACTTCCAAATAGAACCCGCCCCGGTTCTTGAGGAGCAGCCGACGACCGGTCATCGGGTCGTTTCCAATCGACTCCGGATCGGCTGTCTTCTGGTTCAGAAGCTCGATCGCCTTAGCCGTAGAGAGGTCCGCAGGAGCCAAGTCCTCCGGGATGTTGCCAAACCGCTTGTTCTCGGCGGGCCCAAGCTGAAGGAATGGATCGCCGGATTTGTTGGTCCGCACAAAGATCTGGATGCCGGTCTCCGGGTCGCTGCCGAGAACAAAGGCCGGATAAGGAATTTCTCGCTTGCGCTCGTCCACGATCGTCTTGAGACCCGGCTTGCCATCGCTGCCCAAGAAGAACTGCTTCAAATAGTCGCGAGACTTAGCGGACCCTTCGGCAATCTCGTCCAAAGCGTCGTCCATTTTCGCGGTAAAGCCAAGCTCCATAAACTCGTGGAAGTTGTTCTCGAGAACCTCCATTGTCAGATAGGCCTTCCAAGTCGGCACAAGCTGTTTGCCCGCTTTGCGCACATACCCGCGGTCGACGATGGTCGCGATGATGGTTGCGTAGGTGCTTGGGCGGCCGATGCCTTGCTCTTCCAGCTTCTTAATGAGGGTGGCATCGGTGTAGCGCGCGGGTGGCTTGGTGTTGTGAGGCTGTGCATCAACGGCTTTGCGCTCAACATCCATCCCTTCCACCAGGCGCGGCAGTTTGCGCTCCATCGCGTCGCGTTCGGCATCGGGGTCGTCCACCCCTTCCAGATAAACGCGGCGATAGCCGTCAAACAGGATTTGCTTTCCACTGGCTTCAAAGGTCAACTTTTCGCCTTTCACGTCCACGAGAATCTGCGCCTCCGTCTTCATGACTCGGGCAGGCTTCATTTGGCAGGCAACGCTTCGCTTCCAAATAAGGTCGTACATTTTGAACTGCTCTTCGCTCAGGTATCGGGAAACTTCTGCCGGTTTCCTAAAGGCGTCAGTCGGTCGAATGGCCTCGTGAGCCTCTTGGGCGTTTCGGACTTTGGAGGCGTAGCGCTCGGGTTTGTCCGGAAGGCAGTCTGGATACTCCTTTCCGATGAGGCCGCGCAGGCCGGTGAGCGCTTCGCTGGAGAGGGCGAGGCTGTCGGTTCTCATATAAGTAATGAGGCCGATGGGGTCGCCGCCGAGAGAGACGCCTTCGTAAAGCGTTTGAGCAATCCTCATCGTGCGGTCGGCCGAAAATCCAAATTTTCGGTTTGCATCCTGCTGAAGCGTTGTCGTCATGAACGGCGGCGCCGGTCGCTCAAAGGCTTCCCTGGCCGTAACCTTGCCGACCTTCCAAGGCTGCGCTTCCCTCGCTCCGGCTTCCAAAGCCTTTGCCTTTGGCTCATCCAAAAGCAGGATGTCCTTGCCCGTCGCCTTCATCTCGCCGGTCGAATCATCAAAGTCGGCGCCGGTTGCCACTCGTTTGCCAGCCACGTTCCTCAGTTCTGCAGTGAATCCTTGGCCGTCCGAGGCAAGCTCAGCTTTCAGGCCCCAATAGCTGGCCATCATGAAGCGGCGTCGCTGCTCTTCCCTTTCCACGATGAGCTTGACCGCAGGGCTCTGGACTCGGCCGGCGCTCAGGTTCTTTGTCACTCTTGACCATAAAACTGGTGAGAGGGTGTAGCCATAGAGCCGGTCTAGAATGCGCCTCGTTTCTTGGGCCTCCACTAACTTCAGGTCGACATCGCGCGGGTTGTCCAGCGCGTGCCTAATCGCTTCCTTAGTGATTTCGTGGAAGGCGATGCGTTGAACTTTTACGGTCTTGCCGGGCTTGAGAACTTGGAGAAGGTGCCAGGAGATGCTTTCGCCCTCCCGGTCTTCGTCAGTTGCGAGGACCAGGGTGTCTTTTCCCTTCATCGCTTGCTTAAGCCGTTCCACCTGCTGCCGCTTCTCGCTCGGCACTTCGTAGATCGCTTCAAAGTCCTTATCGACATCCACGGAGTAGTCCGCCCACCACTTCTTTCTCAGCTCCGCCGGCAGCCCCTTCGCGTTCGGGTGGAGGTCCCGGATGTGGCCGATGCTGGCCTGGACGTCGTAATCCTTGCCCAGTATGCTGCCGATCGTCCTTGCCTTGGCCGGGGATTCAACAATTACTAGTTTGGTTGCCATAGATATCCGTTCTCAGCGGTTGGAAAACCCCTGTTTTTGTCATCCTGAGCGCGTCCCCGAGTCTAAGGACCCGATTGTACGCGATGGAATACATACAATCGAACGACATGATCTTGAACCTGCGAGCCAACATTTTCTTGGGACCGAGTGTCCGAGTCGAAGGACTTGACAGCAATCCTTGAAGTGCTTCTCCAGTCACGCGTCGCTTCCTGTCAGATCCCTAGCTCGCCGGGATAACAAAAAGAGACGACCTCGCCCTCCGCCACTCGTAGACATCACCAAAACCCTTCGTGGTTCTCGGTGCGGCAGGGAGAGGAAGGCGTTTGCGACTCTACCCGGAGTCGGCGACGGTGTCAACCGTTTTCCGATAGGCCACAGGCATGAATTTGTCGTATTTCTAGCAGACCTATGTCTACCTTGCAGAGCCAAATGAAAGTATAATCTGGACAGTCTTACCGGAAACGTTTCGTCGCGACAGGTTTCTTGGATAAATGGACTTTTATGGTCCCCTTTTGCACTATTCGAAAACTTCAAACAAAACCCTTCGGGTGACCACGGATGGCTACTGTATCCCGAACCAAGCTTTTTATGTATCCCCTCTTCACTAAGTATTCGCCGCCTTCGCCAAAGTTCATCTTTCCCGAAAACCTTGTCCTACAAAAACCCGCATTGCCCCCGCTTTCCCAAGGAACGAGCCGGCGCAGAGTTGGCGATGGGAGTGACCAGCGATGGCAACAACGCATGAATCCAGCAATAACATGCTCACGTTTGAGGAATCGGCGCGATGAGTCGTCCGTTGGTTCAGTAGAGATATTTTAGTAAATGCTGAAACGCACGCTTTTCACCGCCGCTACGCTCTTGGCCGCTTCTCTATCTTTGGCTGACAACATCCACCTCGGCATCTATATGCAGGGTACGAGGATTGGCGACGCCGTTTACTCCGACGCGAAGGAGACAGTCGACGGTAAGGAGATGAACCGGACGGACGCTAAGACGCATATCAGCACGGCCATGCTGGGCAGCGATATGACGGTGAACATCGTCTCGTCCACCTGGCTGGATGGGGTGACCGGACGACCGGTGCACATGCACTATGTGACTACCAGTCTGGGCCGGACGATGACGATGGACGCGATTTATGGCGCCAAGTATGTCGAGGTCACTTTGGAGTCGGGTGGTCCCGTGCAGAAGAAGCACCTGCTGATCCCAACCGATGGGCCGATCATCGACGATCCGATGCCACTTGTGTTGAAAGGCAAACTAAACTCAAGCGAGAGCTTTTACACGCTCAATCCCGACACGATTTCGTTCGTTAAGGACACGGTCGTTAACAAAGGGCCCTCGAAGGTGACGGTGGGTGGTAAATCGTATGACGCCGTGCTCATTGAGGTTCAGGACGCTCAGGCGAACATGGAGATGTACGTCAACGGCAAAGGCGATCTGGTGGAGGCGACCGGTCCTTTTGGCATGGAGTTAATTCCGGACGATCTGATGGCGGATGCTCCAGCGTCTGCCCCGAAATCGACATCAGCTAAGCCAGACATGGCGACGGAGAGCTCGATCAAGCCGGATAAGGCTATCGAGAATCCAGCCAATTTGGCTCGGTTCAAGTTTCTTTTGATCGAGCCTTCGGCAACCGTGATACCGAACGATGAACACCAGACTGCGCTTAAGACCGCGAACGGTTGGGAGATGGACGTACATCCTGTGGACGTCACTTTGACGGCCGGTCTAACACTTAAAGAGGCCGCCAGGGAGCAACCGAAATGGATCTTGCCGGACACTTACATACCGTCCGACAACCAGCGATTTAAGGATCTCGCCAAGCGAATCATCGGCAGCGACAACAGGGTCCGAGAAGCGGCTATCGACGTTCAACAATGGGTCGCCGGAAGGATGCATCCGAATGCAGGTATCGGCGTTTTGCGGGATGCTAATGAAGTGCTCACGAGCAAGGAAGGCGTCTGCCGGGATTATGCGATCTTGGCGGCGACGATTCTGAGAGCGGGCGGAGTGCCTACCAGGCTCTGCAGCGGACTAGTAAGCTGGGACGGCACGTTTTACTATCACGCTTGGGTGGAAGTGTGGAACGGAAAAAGCTGGATTGGGGTCGATCCTACCGTCACCGACGCGCAAATTTCCGCTGCACATATTAAACTGGCAGATGGCGATATCGCAACAGCATTCCAATTCCCGGTCCTTGACAAGGTATCCATCAAGGTTCAGGAGGCGATATCGCGTTAGAGCTTGCGTGACGAACAACCTATGGCAATAAAGCGACGCCTTTTATCTTTTAACGCCCGCCTCTACGGCCGAACCATCTTCGTGTTGGTTTTCGCCGTTCTTGGCGCTGTTGCGTTGGGCAACGCCAGCGAAGGCGTCCTGCGGGCAATTTATGGTTTCGTGATGCGGGGCGATCTCTCGCAGTTCAAGTACTTCGCCTGGGAGATCGTTCCGCTCGCCATTCTGGGAGCGCTTGCAGGTGGTTACGTCGGCAACCTTGCTCTGCTTGGCATGGAGCGTTTGGTCCACAAGTGGGATCTGATGCACATCGGGGACAGGGTCACCCTGTTTCTCGGGATTATGCTCGGCATCATCGCATCCTTCCCCGCTCTGTTGATCGTTCAGAACATGCCGGGCGGAGATTCCACCTACAAGTTCCTTGGTATTTGCGCCGTCACCCTTGGCCTCATCGTCCTCGCGATCTACACCTTGATGTCGATGTCCGAGTATTTGCCCTGGAACCGAGGCAGGCCCTCTGGGCGCCGAACCGGCATCAAGCTTCTAGACACGAACGTCATCATCGACGGGCGCATTTACGATGTCGTCCGTTCAGGCTTTTTGGACGGCCAGATTTATGTCCCCGGCTTTGTCTTGGACGAGTTGCAGCACATTGCCGACAGCCACGACTCGCTAAGGCGCCAGCGCGGAAGGCGGGGCTTGGACGTTTTGCGTCACATGCAAACCGACTTCAATCTAGAGGTCCGAATTCACGACCGTTTCGCACCGGATATGGGCGACGAAGTGGATGCCCGGCTGGTCAGGCTCGCCAAGGCGATGGGTGCGGACATCGTGACCAACGACTTCAACTTGAACCGGGTCGCCAGCGTCCAGGAAGTAAAGGTCTTGAGCCTTAACGATTTAGCTCTGGCCCTGCGCTCCAACGTCATGCCGCAGGAGACGCTCACCATCAACGTCAACCGTGAAGGAAATCAGCCGGGACAGGGTGTTGGCTACCTGGAAGATGGGACCATGGTTGTAGTGGAGAACGGCAAGCCACATATTGGCGAAACCATGGAAGTTACCGTCACCCAAGTCATCCAGACCGAGCGTGGAAAAATGATCTTTGCGGAAGTCGATGTCGATGAGAGTGGCGGCAACGGCGGCAATGGGGCTCTTAAGCCGAAGAAGCCAAAGCACTAAATGAAGGCCTTCGCAATCATCCTTGCCGCCGGTCGCGGAGATCGGTTTGGTGCGGACAAAGTCATCGCTGAATTGGGGTCCCGTCCGGTTTGGAAATGGTCATTCGACACGTATCTTGCCCATCCGGAAATTAGCGGGGTGGGCGTCGTTGCCTCGGAGTCAAATATCGAGTTCATCGAGGCGGATGCGGCTGATGCGAGCTTCGTGATTCTGGGCGGGGACACACGGCCGGAGAGCGTTCGACAGGGCCTTTCTGCGGTCCCAGAATCCTTTGACGTCGTTCTCATCCACGATGGCGCTCGGCCGTTTGTATCCAGCGAATTGATCACGAGAACTCTTCGGGCTATTGCGTCGACCGGGGCTGCTGCGGCTGCCGTCCCGTCGGTTGACACGCTTCGGCTACGCAGTGAGGAGCGCTCGGAGCTCTTGGACCGGAGCAAGATTTTTTGCATGCAGACTCCGCAAGGGGGGCAACGTGAAGCATTGGCAAGCGCCTATCGCGACGCTTCCGAAGCCTACACCGATGACGTGGCCTATCTTGAAGCTGCAAAGCGTCGCGTGGAGCTTGTTGAAGGAGAAGCCAACAACTTCAAAATCACGACTCCTGAAGACCTGGCGCGGGCGCGGGCTAGCATAGGGGGTGTGGAAACGCGGACCGGACTTGGCTACGACGTGCATGCTTTCTCTTCGGATGAGAGCCGTCCGCTCTGGCTGGGTGGAATCCGCTTCGAGGACTGCCCCGGCCTCGATGGCCACTCGGACGCCGACGTTCTGATCCACGCCACCGTAGATGCTCTGCTTGGCGCTGCCGCTCTTGGCGATATCGGCCAACACTTCCCCCCTTCCGACCCGCAATGGAAGAACGAACCTTCCGCTACGTTTTTGAAACACGCAGCTCTTTTGTTGAAACAGGCGGGCTGGGGAATCGTGAATCTAGATATTGCGGTCATTGCCGAGCGACCTCGAATCATGTCTCGTTCCGCGGAGATGCGGAGCGCGTTGGCTGGCAGTCTAGGTATCGATGTAGACAGAGTCAGCGTGAAGGCGACGACAAACGAGGGCCTCGGTTCGATCGGACGGGGCGAAGGAATCGCAGCGTTAGCGACGGCGACTATTCGCTATTTGGTCTAAGAATTTCCTTTGTGCGTCTTTGTGGTTCTCCGTGTTCTTCGTGTTTTTCCCTTGGATCCTGGGAATTCGAAACACAAAGTACACCAAGAACCACCAAGACGCACAAAGGGCATCAGGAACGGCTCAAAGTTCGGCGGCAAACGTTACAAGGCCAACATCGATGGCCCCGGCTTCGATGAGCGCTCGTGCGCATTCGCGGCCAGTGTGGCCGGTGGTGAGGACGTCGTCGACAAGCAGGACTCGTTGGCCGGCCAGTGAGCTGAGGACTTTAAAAGCCCCTGTCAGATTTCGCCGCCGTTCGTCGGCGTTCAATCCCGCTTGAGACGGAGTTGGTCGAGTTCTGATCAACAGCTTCTTTTGAATTGTCTGGGCAGGAAAGGCTTGGCAGAGGAGCTCCGCTTGGTTGAAGCCGCGAGCGCATCGGCGACGCCAGTGGATAGGGACGGGGACGACGATTCGACCATCGGCCATATCCGTTTCACAGGCCATCGTCTTAACAGCGTCAGCCATGAATGCGGCGAGGGAGGTTGCCCGCGAGTACTTCAGACGGCGCACAGCTTGGGCGGCGCGCCCCTCGTATTCGAAGGCGCTGAGCCGGAAGCTAAGGACATCGTCCGCGGTTGGCTCGGATAGCGGCGGCAAAGGGCGCATTTCCGAGAGACAGACTCCGCAGACCGGCGGTTGACCGATGTGAGTGCAGAGGGCGCACTGGGGCGGGTAAATCCAGTCGAGCGCGGCGTTAGAGAAGCTGATCCAAAAGGTTTTGGCTCTGTACATCCATCTTGTCCACGGTTGGGATCTCAAAGCGTTGGCCGTCTACGCTGTGCACCAGCCAGCGGTTGGCGGAAATCTCGTGAGCGCTGTCTCTCCAGTTCCTCACGTAGTACTCGGCCGGACCCCGCGATGTCTCGACGATGAAGTGCCACATGCCTCCCTCTGGCTTGAGGGAGCGGATGGTAGAAACCTTGGGGGTGAAGTATTGGCGGTCGAGGAGGCGATTGACGAGTGCTTTGGAACCTTCGTCCATCCCGTCAAGATTCTTCAAGATGCCAATCTCTTTCTTGGCCGCATCTTGGAGGGCGATGAAAGAGCCGGGATCGCTCAAAGGCATCATCCGCTTGAAGGTGGCATTGGGCACCACAAGCTCTCCGTCCAACTCCACCCGCGGGCCAGCGTCTTCCGCCGGGAGGGTTACGTGGACTTGCGACGGGTCTAGAAATCGGGCCTCGGCCATTGGTTTGTAGTATACGGGACAGCCGTGGTAGGATGATGATGTGATGAAGTGATGAAGTGATGAAGTGAAATCTCGCGGAATTAAGGGTCGCATTCGACTCCGGGATTGCTCTCGCAGCGCACAGATTTCCCCCCGTGCCACATCCCATATCCTCAATCCGCATCACTTCATCACATGATCACTTCATCACTTCATCATCTCCGCTAACGGTAGGCTAAAGGCGTGCGCATTCCTGACGACGCCAAGCTGTCCACTTTGCTTCAGCATTTCGGTGAAGAGGAGAAGATTAAGGGAGCGGTGACTCCGCCGCTGTTTCAAAACTCCTTGTTTGTCTTCGATGACATCAAGACTCTGGCCGAGGAACTCGTCACTCCCGACTACGACGCTCCACCCGTCTACAGCCGAATCAGCAACCCCACGCTAGAAGTTGTGGAACGCAAGATGGCCATGTTGGAGGGCACCGAGGCGGCCAAGGTGATGTCCGCAGGCATGATGGCGATCTCAGCTTCCATTCTCAGCGTCGTGGAGCAGGGCGATCATGTAGTGGCTTTGGATACCAACTACGGGCCGGCCATTAGCCTGTTTAAAGAATGGCTTCCCCGCTTCGGAGTGACCACAACCTTTGTGGACGGGCGCTGCACCGAGGACTTGCTGGATGCTGTTCGGCCCGAGACGAAACTAGTCTATCTGGAGTCGCCAAGCACAGCCTTTTTCCGGCTCCAGGACTTTGAAGCAATCTGCAAGGAGTGCCGGAAACGAGGCATCACAACCTTGACGGACAACAGCTACGCAACCCCGATCTTTCAACAACCGGCCAAGTTTGGCGTCGACATCGTGGTCCACAGCGCGAGCAAGTATCTGGGCGGGCATAGCGACATTACGGCAGGGGTGATTTGCACCAGCAAAGAGCGAATCAACAAGATGTTGCAGCCGGCGGGCGAGATTCCCTTGCTGACCGGCACCTTGGCCCCGTTCTCAGCGTGGTTGCTGGCTCGTGGTCTGAGAACTCTCGAGTTGCGGGTTAAGGCCCATGAGAAGACCGGCAACCAAGTCGCGGCTTGGCTCGATGACCTTCCCAACGTCGAGGTTGTTCACCACCCCGGACTGCCGACATTTCCACAACGAGCTCTGTTCCTAAAGCAGATGAGCGGTTCCAGCGGATTGTTCTCATTCGAGCCGAAGGTTCAGGACCGCGAGAAGGCTCTGAAGTTCGTGAACGCTCTTCGCATTTTCCAGCGCGGAGTGAGTTGGGGAGGGTTCGAAAGTTTAGCAATCCCAATGCTCGCCCAGCCGATGGATTATAAGGAGCCGAGAAACGTGATTCGGCTTTACTGCGGTTTGGAAGACCCATCCGACCTCATCGCAGATTTGGAACAAGCTTTCCGTGTAGCGGAGCTTTGAACTCGTCGTGTGTAACAGCAGCGGTAGGTAGTCGCGTAGTATCTAGAGCGAGTCGCAGCCTCCTAGAACCTTTCTCACGTGATCGGGCCTCCTAAAGGGGTTTGAAGAGCGGCGCTTAAGACGGCGCACTCCACACGGCAACTATGCGAATTCGAAACCTTGCGCTCCTGTCTTCCCTCTTTCTGGCAACTCTAGTCTTTGCAGTTGGCGAACAGCGCGTGGTTCTCCGCAGGAAGCTCATACCTAACGACTCCACCAAGTACAAGCTCGTCTCCAATATCAAGACTGACTTCACGCTCCCCGACGGATCGACGGGACCAGAGTCGCTTGTCGACATCGCGGGCGACTACACGATCACCACGGGCGACAAGATCAAAGGCGGAAAGATTCCGGTTGAGGTGAAGACCTCCAACATGAAGATGACTTCAACTGATACGGATTCCGAGGGTGGGTCTCCCAATCTGGACATGCACGGCTTGTTGGACGAAAGAGGTTCCCTGTCGGATATCGTGGTGGAGTCTGCAGATGAGCAAGCCAAGCACATGAGCGCCCTTTTTGGCAATATCGTGAACGGCATCGGCGGGTTTCCCGAACGCGGGGTGCAACCGGGAGACGCTTGGACAGTCACCATGCCGATGTCATCGGTGGGAATGAAGGACATTCAGCTCGAAGTGAAATACGAGGGTGAGCGCACTCAGGATGGGCAGACATTTTGGGTCCTTCACGCTGATCAGGATGTGCCGCTCGAAGCAGACTTGTCCTCCATGGCCCAGGCTGGTGGCCAGCCTGCGGACTCAACGCTCCATATGATGTTGAAGGGCACCATGCACGTGACGTCTGAGGGCCTTTATGACATGCAAGGCCGCACCTACAGCCTTAAAACGGAGAATCGGAGCGACCTCAGCGTCGACGGACCACAGGGCGGCCAAGTACACATTCGCTCGGACCAGACATCGACGTTGACTCGCGAAAACTAAACGGGTGGGTCGTCGACCGTGCTTTTGGACTCGTCTAATCCCTTCTTGTATTCCCCGGCGCCCTTTCCAAGGCCTCGCATCAGTTCGGGAATCTTGGAACCTCCGAAGAGGACGACCAGGATGACTACGGCGATAAGAAGACCTTCAAAGTTTAGATGCATCTGGATTCCCTCAGTTTTGGAAGCTCACTTAGGTTCCTGCCGGAATAACGCGGCCATTCGCATTGATCAAAATCCATCCCCGGGGGCTGTTCATGATCTTTGGCGAGTCTTGTCTCGGTAGTTCCTTGTAGGGCTCCGCAAGATTAATTCCGGTTTTTGAGGTTTCAAAGATCATGACCGTGTCCTGCTTGTCCTGGATGTCGTCCAGCTTCTTGCCACTCAGGTCGCTATCGAAGGCGAATCCGGTCATGCCGGTTCCAGTCTCGTCCTTGCAACCCCATACGCCGTTGGGGTCCATGGAGTTGAGGAAAGAAACTTTCTGGGATCCTTTTGCGGCGAGTTTTGCGAAATATGGCTTAACCTCGTCTTGCCAAGTCTTGGCGTCCGGCAACTTGCCGTTATGATCGTCTGCATATTGCACTACTGCATGGCCAACCTCAGTTGCGCCGACGGAACAGCTTGCGAAATTCTTAGCCTTCTTGAATGCAAAGAAGCCCGCGCCAGCGGTTCCCAGCACGCCAAGGACACAGCAGACGGCGCAGATGCCGAGCACGATCAAGACGATCGTCGTCGTGCTCGTCTTCTTTTTGCCCATAGGTTCGTAGGGCGGAGGCGTGGGTCCCATGCAATGAATTGTACAGTAGTTCTCTGCTTGAGGCTGCCTTGAACGGGACACCTTAGGACCTTGCTGAGGGCGCGAGTAAACTTCATGTCCCGTGCTCGACACCTTAACCCGCCGTATTGCCTCCGTGTTTTCCGGCCTTGCCCGCAAAGGAAGGCTGACGGAAGATGACGTCAATGAGATGCTCCGCGAGGTGCGCATCGCACTGCTCGAGGCTGACGTCAACCTGGCGGTCGTCAAGGACTTCGTCAGGCGGGTGAAGGAAAAGGCTGTCGGGGAGGCAGTTTACGGAAGCCTTACCGCCGATCAGACTTTGATCAAGATCGTTCGTGACGAGCTTGCAGACTTGCTTGGTGGCCAGCCCGCTAAATTCAACTGGTCCCCCGCCCCGCCGACGGTTATTTTGCTGTGCGGCCTCCAAGGTTCCGGAAAGACAACCACGGCTGCGAAGCTTGCTTTGTGGCTGAAGAAACAGGACAAGAAGCCCTTAATGGCGGCCTGCGACATTCAGCGTCCGGCAGCGATTAAGCAGCTTGAGGTCTTGGGAGAGCAGGTTGAGGTGCCGGTCTACTCGAAGATGGACGGCACGAGTCCGGTCCAGATCGCAAAGGAGGCTGTCGAGCGAGCCAAGCATTTGATGCTGGACACCGTCATCGTGGACACGGCCGGGCGGCTCACCATCGACGAGGGGTTGATGGACGAACTTCAGAAGATCGCGAAGGCCGTGGGGCCCCACGAGACGCTTTTGGTGCTTGATTCCACGACGGGACAGGAAGCGGTCAATGTTGCTCAGGCATTTCACGAACGCGTGACACTGACCGGCGCGATCTTTACCAAACTCGACAGCGACACACGCGGTGGGGCGGTCTTGAGCGTTCGGCAGACGACGGGCGTTCCGGTCAGGTTTATCGGCATTGGCGAGCAGGTTGACGCTTTGGACCAGTTCTATCCAGAGCGCATGGCGGAGCGAATCATCGGCATGGGCGACGTGCTCGGCATCATTGAAAAGGCCGAGACCATGTTTGCAGGTGAAGACCAGCAGGAACTGGAAGCCAAGTTGCAGAAGGGCAACTTTGATTTCAACGACTTGTTGGACCAGTTCCGGATGCTGAAGAAAATGGGCCCCATTCAAAATTTGCTCAAAATGTTGCCCGGGGGAATGGGGATCCCGGAAGAGGCCTTGGACATGATGAACGACGGGCATACCGACCGGATCCAGGCAATGATCCTAAGCATGACCCCCCGAGAGCGCACCAACCCCGATATCATGAACGGCTCTCGGCGGAAGCGTGTGGCAACAGGTTCTGGGACCACTGTAGAAGAGGTCAACGCGCTGGTGAAGCAGCTCTACGACATGCGGCGAAACATGAAGTCTTTTACTAAGCTGCAGACGCGGATGAAGAACAAGGGGCCGCGGGGCGGGTTGCGGAGGCGGTAAGGGGATTGTAAATCGTAAATCGTAAATCGTAAATCGACCGGATCGGAATAAGACATATAGGACTCATTGGACAAATAGGCCACGGCAAATTCCGTGCGATTTACGATTTACGATTTACGATCTACGCGCCAGCCCAGACAAGTCGGCTATAATATCGCGTTCTGCGGAAGGTTTCCGTTGCTTTGACTTGTGAAGCTACAGACCGTGCGGGCGCCTCGAGAACACGAACAATTCCATGGTAAAGATTCGACTAAGACGCATCGGCGCTAAGGGCCGCCCGTTCTACCGGGTAGTAGTAGCCCCCAGCACGGCAGCCCGCAATGGCAGGACTGTTGAGACCATCGGCACCTATGACCCCACGGTAAAGCCGACTCATATCAACATCAAAGAAGACCGGGCCATGCACTGGCTTCTCAGCGGCGCCCAGCCTACCGAGACGACGGCCTATCTTTTGAATAAGACGGGCATCCTCGGCAAGTATCTGGAGCAGAGGCCCGAGAAGAAGAAGGATTTCAAGTTCCTCGACAAGACCACGGCCGCCATTTCAAAGCCAAGCGTGGTTGATGCACAAGCTGCTGCGGCAAAAGCTGAGCCAGTCGCTGAACCAGCTCCCGCTCCGGCCGAGGCTGCCGTTGAGGAAGCCCCAGTTGTGACCGCACCTGAGGCCGTTGCTGAGTCTGCTGTGGCCGACGCACCTGTCGAAGAGCCAGCAGGCGATGTGCCTGCCGAAGAGATTTCCGCTGAAGCGACCCCGACCGAAGAGTAAAGCATGAGCTACCGCCCCTTTCTAGAAACCCTCATCAAAGCGGTGGTCGAACACCCTGACCAGATTCAGATCGAGGAAGAGTCAGACCATGGCACTCGCACGTTCTTCGTGCATTGCAATCCGGATGACGTTGGAAAGGTCATCGGCAAGAGCGGTCGCGTCGTATCTGCGATCCGGTGCGTGGTCAGCGCGGTTGCGGCCAAGTCGCGCGAAAAGGCGTACGTTAAGATCGTAACGGAGTAACGGTCTCCTCGTAACTTTGAAGCCACCGATCTTCAAGGTTTCCGAGATATCACATTTTGCCTTAGCCACCTCCTGAGCAATGTCAGGTCGTTCGACTCGGGACTCCCTCCCAAGAAAACCGTACTGACTTAGGCGGCAGTGGTAAGACGTCCACGTCCCCGCCCTTGTTTTCTAAAAGCGCCAGAGGCCGCCGTGTCCATTGCTCGCTGTGGTGGGCGTTTGTAAGTCGGGGTAGTTTCGAGTGCGTACATGAGTGTGAGAAAGATTTATGGCGGATGAGTTTGTTAAAGTTGGCCGGATTGTGGGCGCATTCGGGTTGAAGGGCCAGGTTAAGGTTGAGCCTTTGACTGACTTTGCGGAGCGGTTCGATAAAGGGGCGAGACTTCGGCTCAAGGGCGAGTGGGTGACGGTTGAGGCCATGCGGGAGCACAAGGGACGGCCCCTGTTAAAGCTTTCGGGAATCAACAATCTGACCGTTGCGGAAGCGCATCAGTGGGAATATTTGGAGGCGGCCGCTCTCGAGAATCCTAACCTGGAAGAGGATGAGTACATGGTCGAGGATCTGGTGGGGCTGAAGGTTTCTACGGTCGAGGGCGAGGAGCTTGGAGTGGTGGGGAACGTGCTGAACTATCCGGCGCATGAGATTTTGGAAGTGGGCGAGATCCTCATTCCGCTGGTAAAAGAGTTTGTGAAGTCGGTGGATTTGGAGAAGGGCCTGATTCGCGTTCAGCTTATTCCGGGGATGCGGCCTGGGGAGCTTTGAGCTTGGATTTCTGGGATTTCACCACAAAGAACACGAAACCCCACAAAGAGTCACAAAGGTTTTTCTTTAACTCAGTGCGACTCTAAGTCCTGCGCCACCCGCACGTCCCCATCAAACTCGCTCTTTACCTCTTCGACCAATTCTCCCTCCGACTGCTTGAACGGGAGGGCGTGGTAGAGGAGGAGGAGTTTGGGTTTTACTTCTTTGGCGACCCTGCCGACGTCCGGGCCGGAGGTGTGGTAGCTGGAGTGGTAGGCCTGCCACTCAGGGGCTCGCTGATCGAGGCCCTGCTTGGAATAGACCTCGTGGACGAGGATGTCGCAGCCTTTGGCGTACTTGACGAGGTTTGGGTTATAAGTGGTATCCCCGGAAAACACGATGGTGCGGTCTGGGGTTTGGATTTTGAAGCCAAAGGCGTGGCGCCATTTGCCGTGTTGGACGCTGAACGCGGTCACCTCTACATTCTCGTCTTGAAAGACCGGCCCTTCTGAAATCTCGGATACTTCGACTCCGTAGGCTTCGGGCACAGCTGGCTCGGCACCGTGAAGCCTTGTATCCACGTCCTCTGACCATGCGGCGAGGATGTGGTGCACCATTTGTTGAGTGCCTGGCGGACCCCAGATGTTCAGCGGCTTGAGGCGGCCCGTTACGGCTGGGGTGAAGATGAGGTCTGGGAGGCCGGTGGTGTGGTCGGAGTGTAGGTGGGTGATAAAGGCGTGAGTGAGGACTTCCATCTTGATGCCCGCGGCGGCAGCTTGGCGGACGAGGCCAGCGCCACAGTCCACGATATAGGGTTGGCCGTTGACGACGACCGCGGCGGCTGGGCCGAGGTGATTTGGATCAGGGTTGGGCGTTCCAGTGCCGAGGAAAATGAGCTTGGTAGTTGAGCTGGGCTCTAGCATCTGCGCTTTTGATTATGGGTCGGGATGCGGCTGCATTTGTTCTTGCTACGCCTGCCCTGTCCCCCCTTCTTCCTCGGGTACTTCCCCCACACGTGGCGGAGATTCTTTGTGTGCAATTCAACTTGGGCACAAGGGCCCGGATTAGTTAGGGTACGTAACACTATTTCTTCTCAAACGTTAAATAGGTTAGAGACCAGGCAAATGGCTCGAACGAGCAAGGCCTCTGGAGAAGAAACATGTTAACTCGAAGAAGCAACCTCAGCACGGGAATCGCAGCCCTTTTGGGCCTCGGCATTCTCGTAACGCCGATGCTTGCGGGAGCTCAGTCCTATCGGTATCGACATAACACCAGCGCGGAGAACTCCTCTCGCACTGGCGCCCTGATCCTTGGCGCGGCGGGACTGCTTTTAAGCGCGAATCACCAGAGCACTCTGGGCACGATCGCTCTTGGCGGAGCGGCCTACGAGACGTATCAGATGCAGCAGCAGATCAACAAGCGGCATCAAAGATACGGGAATTACGACGGAAACGGCGGTTATCAGAACTACGGTTCCTACGATCAGAACGGCGGATACCAAAACAACGGCTATTCGAACCGAGACAACAGCTACCCAAGCGGCGACTCGGGCGATAGCGGCTACGGCTACACTTCCGCACCGAGCAATGGGTACTACGATTCCTATGGCCGATGGCAGACTTCCGGAACCACCTACGAGGCCCGGCATCAGAGAAGTCGCTCGTGCAATAGCCGAGACACAAGAAATGGATCGGACCGCGAACGAAACGACGAATAAGTGTTCAACTAAGGGCCCGGAAGGACATCCCTCTGGGCCCGTTTTTTGTTTTTAGCAGTGGCCGTAACACTATTCAAGGACAAGCGTCAACACTTGTAGAGGATAAGGCCAGCGGCGATGAACCGGCGACCAAGTCCGAGAGGAAACTTTATATGCTTAAACGCACTCGATTTGTTGGCATGGGCCTCGCCGCCCTTCTTGGCCTCGGAATTCTTGCCGCTCCGAGCCAAGCAAACGCGCAATTCTATCGTCGCCACGTTAATCGCACTCGCAACGAGGATAGTGCTCGCAACAATGCGATCGCCCTTGGCGCCGCCGGACTGATTCTTCTCAACAGCCATGAGAGCACCTTGGGGACGATTGCCTTAGCG
>JANYLD010000350.1 GCA_025363835.1 Armatimonadota bacterium | reverse complement strand
GCAGGGCCGCGCCTACTTTATATCTGCTGTAAGGTGCGTACGCATTGGTTCGTGCTTCCGAAGCTGCTGCAAAAAGTCGTGTGGTCATCATTTCAGCACGGCTACGGTGACTCCGTAGCCCCCTTCTCCAGACTCTCCATCACGAAATGAGGCGACATTTGTATTCTTTCGCAAGAACTCCTGGCTCAATTTTCTCAAAATTCCTTCGCCCTTTCCGTGGACAATTCGGACGCTTGGGATGCCGGCCAAGACCGCGTCGTCGATGAACTTTTCAAGATCTCGCATCGCATCCTCAGCTCTCATCGCTCTTAGATGGATTTCCGTGTACGCCGTTTGAGCCTTTTGCAGACGAATGTTAGGCCGAGGCTTCTGTTGCTCCCTGGTCGGAGCGACCGGTGTCACCGAGTTCGCGGCGACGGTCATTTTTAACGAACCCATTTGAACCAGGATCGTCTTTCCACTCTGATCTTCCAAGACGATTCCTGTCTGAGCGTATCCATCGATCCGCACAGACATCCCCTTCTTGAGCACGACTCCCGAAGCCTGCTTTCGCTCCTTAGGCTTGAGGCTGTTAGCGAGTTCTCCCCCCAGCTCTTGCACGGCCCGTAAATCAGCCCGCGCCTGTTCTTGGGCACGGTTGTCGACACCGGCTCGCTTCAGCTCTTCGAAAATTCGTGAGTTCTCCTCACGCATCTCGCGCAATGCGCTCTCAACTTCGGCGGTAGCTCTGGCGTAAGCAGTTCTCCTGACTTCCTCAGCTTCGACCAGCTTCTCTTCCGCCAACTGTTCTTTCTTTCGAAGTTCTGCCATTCGGCGGTCTGCCTCGCCTTGCGCTTGGCGGGCAAGCTTCTGAGCCTGGTCGAGGCCCTCCATCATGCGGCTTAGTTCTTGATGCTGCGTTGAGAGGCCTTGGCGCGCCTCCTCAATAACCGTTTTTGGCAGCCCATATCGCTCAGCGATCTTCAATGCATGGCTGGCCCCAGCCGCCCCCATGATGAGCTTGTAGGTTGGGCGAAGGCTCTTGACATCGAACTCCATCGCAGCATTGTTGAAGCCCTCGGTTTCGAAGGCGAAGGCCTTCAACTCCCCATAGTGGGTGCTCGCAAGGACCGTTCCTCCGCGTTCCACCACGCACATCAAGATCGCCTTGGCCAGGGCTGCTCCTTCCGCGGGGTCTGTGCCTGCGCCAACTTCGTCAAACAGAACCAGCGCCCCTTCCTTTAGCCCTTGTAGAGCCTCCGCTATGTTCTTGATGTGTGCACTGAAAGTTGAGAGAGATTGCTGGAGGCTTTGTTCATCGCCAATATCTGCCCATACCTGGCTAAAGGGTCCAAATTTGAGTTGGCGGGCGGGTGGCAGGAGGCCGGATTGGGCCATTAGAACAAACAAGCCCACGGTCTTGATGGCTACCGTCTTGCCTCCGGTGTTTGGTCCGGTGATGAGGACATTCTCGCCGCTACCGAGTTTGAGATCCAGGGCAATCGCGGTTGATGGATCTAGGAGGGGATGCCGGCCACCTTCGATCTCGATCCGCGGAAGTTTTAAGGGCTCGGGCAAAGCTCCCTTCATGGCGAAGCCGAGCCGAGCTTTGGCGAAAGCCAGATCGATGCGGGCAGCGGCGGAGATTCCAACAATGGCTTCCTTCCCCACGGCTCCGAGCTTTCCCGAGAGAGCTAGCAAAATCCGCGAGATCTCTTCCCTTTCCGCTGCTTCAATCTCTCGCAGCAGATTTCCTAGCTGGAGAACGTCTTCCGGCTCGACGTAAATCGTCTGGCCGCTTGCGCTCGAGTCGTGCACGATTCCCTTGATGCGGCCTCGATATTCGGCTTTCAGCGGGATGACGTAGCGGCCATCTCGCATGGTTACGATCGGGTCTGAGAGAAGGTCTCGCGTTTTGCCGGAGACGTAGCTTTGAGCCTTCTCTTGCAATCGGACCGAGGTTGAGGTTTTTCGCTGGCGCAGGCTGGCTAGATGCTGGCTGGCGGAGTCTTTGACGTCGCCATTCGGGTCGAGCGAGTCGAAAATGGACTCTTCTAGCCGCTTTGCGTCCGGGAGCAAGAGGCCATCTTGGGCTATTTGCGGACAGTCTTCACGTCTTGCGTGCAGGAACGATTTCAGTTCGCGCATGCCTCTGAGGGCGTCGGCGCATGCAAAGAGTTCATGGCCTCCCAAAGTGGCTCCTTTGGAGGCGCGGTTGAATGCGTCGCGCACATCGTGGATGGGGCCAAGAGAGGGCGGGTGATGGAGGCTAAGGAGGCCGTGCGCCTCGCGGGTCAAACCAATTGCGGTCCAGACCTCGTCTTGGTCAAAGGCAGGTTTTAGAGCTCCGGCCAAGGCAGCACCCAGCGCGGTCTCGCAATGATCGCGAAGACGCTTTAGCACATATTCGAATTCGAGGACGCTTTGAGCGTGCATGGCCATCTGATTCTGACAGCGGTTTACACGCCGCCTGGGTCCCGTGACTGTAACATTGCCCGGGCCAATTCGTCAAACCTCACCAGTAGTACGCGGGCCGATGCCCGTAGTGGAGAATAGAACGCTTATGTTAGCAACCCTTGCACTAACTCTTTTGATCGCGCGGCCATCAGCCGCTCCGGCCATGTCGCCGGCCATGGTCGAGCAACTTTCCTTGGCCGCTCAGCAATACGGACCGCCTCCGGGCGGTTCCAGACCAACACCGCCTCCCGCCACCGGCGATCAAACGAACAGCGCAAGTGGCCTGTACATGTCACCGACCGACGATATCTGGGTTTACGCCCATGCCGAAGATCCTCAGAAGGATCAGTTCCTCCGAGCTTGGGGCGCCAACGGGCGTTCGATTCCTTTGCCTGGCGACGATCCACAAGCATATTCATGGAGCTTAATGAAGTGGGACCTATCCGGTTTTCCAGTAAACGCCAAGATAATTGAAGCGGAACTTGTTCTTACTGCAGCTCCCGATTCGGGTTACACCGCTAAGGACGCGGCCGCCGCTCCTTTGGAGGTGAGATCCGTTAAGGGTGGGTTCAACGAGATGAACTGGGACTATGCCAAGGCTGAAACGTACGCACCGGATGGAGATACAGGTCTGTTTGGAGACCTTTCTCCCACCTCGGTTTCATCCACTGGATTCCCGATCGTGATTGATTTACTAAAGGGTCCGGCAAACTTCCGCACCTACTACGCAGACGCGATGAAGAAATCACGCGTCATCTCCCTCGCCATCACGTCGCGAATAGACCCAAGCACGCTGGGAAGGGCGGGAATCTACAAGGTCTATTCGAAGGATGCCGCTGACCCCGCTGTGCGCCCAGTACTGCGGTTAGTGTTGCTAAAGCCGGAGAAGAAGGGGAAGTAGCTGAGTGTTCGGCTCTAGGCTCTAGCCTTAGGGCTCTCAGGCCTGTCCAATTGTGCGTTGGCACTGCAGGCTGCGGGTAAACGAGGAACGTGCGGGGCGTGACCGCTGGCTATAAGTGCCAAGGGCGAGCCTCGCCCATTTCTCGGCCGGCGGTGTCTATTTTGAGACCGCCGAGCTTGAGTATCCGCACAGGCGCAGGTTTTACGGCGTCGCAAAGAATGCGGGCTGTAGCTGATTCGAACTTGATTTCTTGGATGATTCCGGTGCCGAAGTCCTCGCCGGATTGGCGAGCGAAGGAGCACAGGAGGCCGTTGTAGGCGCCGGGCGGGACGACGTGAGCTCGGCCGCAGTGGAAGACGTCGAGGGCACGGGCTAGGGATTGGTCGCTCGGCTCGTCCTCGGCGATGAGGAAGAGGGTCCCACCGGAAGATTCGGCGTGGAGGACGTGGTCGATTCCCACTTTGGCGAGTTGTTCTTTTTTGATCCGGTGGCCGGAGCCAAGCCGGGCCCCTCCGATGGATACTCGGTGAAGGTCGACCTCGTGTTCGACGCAGTTCTCCAAGAGCTTGAGCCAGTTGGCTTTTCTTTGGGCGGCGCGGACGGTTTCGGGGAACGCGGCTTCCAGTTCTACTTCCTGGGGGCCGACGGGAAAGCCTTCTAAGTCCATGGCTATTGCTGATTTTTGATCCGCCGTCGCCGGAGCGCCATGGCGGACAGGGATGCCGATTGATTGATTAACGGAGGTGGTTTGGTGGTCGGAAGTGCGCTTCATCTGGCTTGCCAGGGTGAGCTGAAGGCTCGGAACAGGGTTGGTGCTTGGGACGAGGATTTCGCCGGGGTTAACCAGTTGAGCGACGAGGCGGACGACGTGGGCATTTAGGGGGCCGCCTCGGAATGGGAAAAGCTGCACGATTGCGTCCTCGGCCGCAAGAGGTAGGAGATGGGCGAGGGCGGCGATGATGACGTGGGGGGCCCGGGAGGCATCGAGGCTGCCGTAGAAGCGGGAATCGACGAGCTTTTCGCCTCGAAAGAGGGC
>JANYLD010000323.1 GCA_025363835.1 Armatimonadota bacterium | reverse complement strand
AAGCACGCCGTCGCTTCCAGTCAGGTCCCTCGACTCGCGGACTCCCTCGGGATGACAATTCTCAAAGAGAAGAAAGAAGGCTTCCACGGAACAGCATTCGCTTGCCTCACTCCTTCAAAGCACCACAAAAACCAAACAAGTCCCAACAGGTCGCCTCGCCGTCCCAAATGGTCGGATCGGGATATGTATGCTATCCATATGAAGCCGATTAACGTTGGAATCATCGGATTTGACGGCCTCACGGCCCTCGACCTGGTCGGCCCTATGGACGCGCTGGACCAAGCCAACACGTTGCAAACTCCATACGACGTCAAAGTCATTGGCCTCACGTCGAGGCCCTTCACCGCCCACTCCGGCCTCGTCCTCAAGCCGCACCAAACGCTCGAAACCGCAGGCGAGATTGACACCCTTATCATCCCTGGCGGGGCCGGCTCCAGAGACCCTGGCATTAGCCGTGTCCTCACACCCTGGCTAAGTGCCCACGCGCCCCAGTGCCGACGCGTGGCAACCGTCTGCACCGGAACTTACCTTCTCGCCCCCACGGGGCTCCTCGACGGGCGTAAGGTAACGACTCACTGGCGTCACGCTGCCGACCTTGCCCGGCGCTTCCCCGCGCTCAAGGTTGAGGCTGACGCCATTTATTTGAAAGCCGACAAGTTTTACACCTCCGCGGGTATCAGCGCTGGAATCGACTTAACGCTCGCCTTGATCGAGGAAGACTACGGCGCCGAAGTGGCCCTCCGGTGCGCAAGAGACCTCGTCGTGTACGTTAAGCGCCCCGGCGGCCAAAGGCAATTTTCAGAGCCTCTCCGATTGCAAACTGGCTCCAATCCCCAGTTCTCGCGGCTGATGGCGTGGATGGCGGGCAACCTGTGCGCGGATCTTTCAGTGGAAGCGCTGGCAAATAAGGCGTCGTTGAGCCGCCGGCACTTCACACGTCTGTTTCAAGAGGCCTACGGCGCCTCGCCTTCCGAGGTCGTAGAGACGTTACGGTTAGACGAGTCCCGGATGCTTCTCGCAAACCGCCACACGACGATCTCCGGAGTCGCCGCAGCCGTCGGGTTTTCCAGCCCAGACTCGTTTCGCAGAGCGTTTACGAGGCACTTCGGGCTAGCACCGAGCAGCTACAGGGTGTGAATGGGGACGATGAAGTGATGAGGTGATCATGTGACAAACGACGGGGTCGAGTCACCTCATCACCTCATCAGGTCATCACATCATCATCCCCTTGCATCGGCGTTGCATAATTTACGAATGCAAGTCGTCGTGCCGGAGGAGTTCCGGTACCTGTATGCCCAGAATGCGGAGCGGCCGGTCGTGAAGATTCCGGCGGCCGTGCTGCGGCAGAAGGCTAATAAGGTTTCCAAGGTTTCAGCCAAGACGCTGAAGCTGGTGGATGAGTTGATGCGGGTGATGAAGCTGGCCAACGGTATCGGGCTGGCGGCGCCGCAGTTGGGACATTTGAACCGGATCGTCGTGATCGCCCCTGACGGGATGAAGCCGATGGCCCTGATCAACCCGGTCGTAGTGAAGGCAGAAGGCGAGCAGGTGGGGCAAGAAGGCTGCCTGAGCATTCCCGGGCTTTACGGAGATGTGCAGCGGGCCATGTTCGTGGAAGTCGAGGCGCTGGACCGAACGGGCCATGAGATCTTGTTAAAGATGCAGGGCATGCCGGCGAGGGTGGTGCAGCATGAGATCGACCATCTGGACGGAATCCTGTTTATCGACAAAGTCGATCCAGCGACGCTGCATTGGAGCCATCCCGAAGGGGAGCCGCAAGCGGAATAGCTTGAAGGATGAAGGCGGAAGGATGAAGGATGAAGGCCGGAGCCTAAGAAAATGACGGCATTACAACGTGAACTCACGAGCCCTCGCCCTTGTCTCGCATTCATTTTTTATCCCACCTTCATCCTTCATCCTTCATCCTTCCGCCTTCATCCTTCATCCTTCATCCTTCCGCCTTGATCCTTCCGCCTTCATCCTTCCGATATGAAACTCATCTTTTTCGGGACAGGGAGCTTTGCGGTCCCGGCATTACGGGCGCTTGCCGAGAGCGTTAGCCTTGTGGTGGCTCAGCCGGATCGGCCTTCGGGGAGGGGACTCAAACTGCAGGCTTCACCGGTCAAGCAGGCGGCGACCGAGTTGGGAATTCTCGTCGAGACGCCGGAGAAGAGCCGGGCGCCGGAGTTTGTGGAGCGGCTGCGGGAGGAGGGCGCAGACGCTTTGGTGGTGGCCAGCTACGGCCAGATCCTGTCGACCGCTGTGTTGGAGTCCGCTAAGCGCGGTGGAATCAATTTGCACGGCTCGTTGTTGCCCTTGTATCGAGGGGCGGCGCCCATTCAGCGGGCGATCCTGGATGGGCAACTGGAAACTGGCGTGACTTTGATGCAGATGGACCGAGGGATGGACACGGGCGACATGATCGCGGTGCGCCGCACTCCCATCGGGGCGGACGAGACTTATGGCGAACTGCAGGACCGGCTGGCTGTGATGGCAGGCGAGATGGCTTCCGAGTGGATGGGGCGGATTGTCACCGGCGACTACCCTCGTGAGTCGCAGAATCCGGCTTTGGCCACGATGGCGCCGAAGGTTCAGAAGTCGGAGGCGGAGCTAAGTTTTGACCGCCCGGCGCTTGGGGAGTACGCGCGGTTTCGGGCCTTTACGCCCTCGCCGGGGGCGGTCTTGAAGGCCTCGGTTGGTCTTGTTCGCGTGTCTAAGGCTCGGCTTGCGGGAGTTCACGCAGAGGCAGAGAATCTCGGGTCTCGGATTGCGGATCTCGGATCTGGGAATGCACCGAGCGGCTCCGGTTCAGATGCGCGATCCGCGATCCGCGATCCGGGATCGCCCGGAACTATACTTACCGTGTCACCATCCTTGGTCGTCGGCTTCGCGGAGGACGCGATGGAGTTGATCGAGGTGCAGCCCGAGGGCAAGAAGAGGATGAGCGGGCGGGACCTGGCCAACGGGCTGCGGCTGAAGCCTGGAATGAATCTCAAGCCCACCGAATAAACCTATGGCTCAAATTGAATCTAGCATTCTTCCACCCAAGCAACCGCTGACCAATCGGAAGAAGTTCATCCGCATGGTCGTCGCGGCGGCCATTGCGATCGTATTGATCGGGGGCGTTTATATCGTCGAGCGCGTGGTCGATTTTGATTGGCCGGCCAAGGTCAACACAGCCGGGATGATGGCGGCGATCCAATACTTGCCCAATGGCGCCCAGGTGGTGCTGATCAAGCCGGACGGGACCGTCGTGCCATC
The DNA here is from genome assembly GCA_025363835.1 of Armatimonadota bacterium. GTDB lineage: Bacteria > Armatimonadota > Fimbriimonadia > Fimbriimonadales > Fimbriimonadaceae > JANYLD01. The sequence goes on along the minus strand of JANYLD010000323.1, from coordinate 5,002 downwards.
GCCGGGCTATCGCGACGGAGAGACGGATCGAGAGCCTGTTTGGCGGCCTGACGGGAATCGGCTGATCTTTGTGAGCGACCGTGAGCCCGGCCAGGTGAACCTGTATCGCTGGAACACAGGCAGCAACCATATCGAGCGACGGTCGGAAACGAGTGGGACCTACACAAACATGATCTATTCGGACCCCGACCCGGCCAACGGGCAGCCGCTGGTTGCCTCAAGCGGGAAGATCGTGAGATTCGACGCGGCATCGGGAACCACGGCGCCGGTGCTGCCGCCTACCGCAAAGGCCGTTAACTCGGATGAGGGCAACGTGAGCAGCATGGAGGCCATGTATGGAGACTTGGGAACGAGCTTCCGCGAAGCGGTCGACTTCGGGGACGGAATGTTTGTTGCCGTATTGCGGGGGGACCGTGGTGACACGTTGATTTTGCAGAACATGCATCCGAACGCGGCCGGGCAATTCAGTCCACCCAATGCGATCGTAAGCGGAGACAAGATCGATTTAGACTACAACCGCACCACCCGTATCGTCGTCTACACGGTTGAGGGCTTTCGGTTCGCGGACCCGAACAATGTGCCGCCGCAATACATAAAGAACGGAAAGGTTGTAACGCCATTTAGGCATTTGCTCGCGATGCTCAGCCCAAACAGCCCGGGGCAGCCGATTATCATCGCAGCCAGCCAGAACAACGAAAACGCCTTTGCCGAACCTGTATTCTCGCCCGATGGCTCAACGGTGGTTGTCTCACTAGGTTCCTATGTCAGCAACGGGGACCTGCAGAGAACCGGCTTGGTTGCGTTCCCCGCACGAGAGGGCGGCGGAGCCACTCCGACGGGAGTGCACAAGGGCGCGGTCTCCAATGTTTCGTTCAGCTCCGATGGGAAGACCGTTGCCTACGTTGAGCGGGACCCCAAGGGCAACGGAACTATCCACTTAATGAATGCCGATGGCAGCAATGATCGGACGCTAACCCAGAGCGGTAATTTCGGTTCACCCCGGTTTAGCCCACAGTAGGCGCTCCGCGAGTGATCGGTGATCCGTGATCCGTGATCCAGGATTCAGGGTTCAGGATGGGGACTCTGATTACTGATTACCGATCACCCGATCAGACTCCGACCACATCATCATCTCTTCACCACCACCGACCCCGGCCCATCGATCGAGCCCTTCACCGTGATGTGAATGGGGAGGAACTGTTTGATGACCCAGACGGAGGTCATGAAGCGCTCGGTGAGGCGGGAGATGGTGAAGGAGCAACCGTTCTCCGCGAAGGCGGCCGGTAGAAGGATTTGGTCGGCCAAGAACGGGTCCACGGTGCCTGTGGATTTAAGCCAGACGAGAAGCTCTTCAAAAGCGGCGTGAGCCAGGGTCTCGACTCGGACTCCTTTGGTCCCCATCACTGCGGCGCCTCCCATTCCGTTCTCGAAGGTAGTCCAGAGAGTTAGGTGGGCGCCGGGGCGATCTGAGTGGACCTCCTCTTGCTCCACATTGATCTCGATTCCTGCAGTCTCTGCCATCTTTTTCAAGTGAGCGATGCCGCGCTCCGCGATGTCTCGGGGGAGATGGGATGTGGCAATGAGGCCCTCGCAAGCTTGGAGTTTGCCCCGCTCTTCCCACTTAAAGCCCTCGATGACGCTGGGTTCAACCTCGACGGCGACGACCCCCTTTGCTTCCCTTCCAAAGCCGGCCTTCTCGAGTTCAGGGAAAACGTAGATCCCGAGTTTCTTGAGGGCCGGCAAGGTGACATTTTCAAAGTAGTCAAAGCTGAGAGAGCGGTGGCCGTATGTTTCCCCTTGAGCGCTGACTCGGCTGTAGACGCCGGCACGGGCGAGGACAGGGACGAGGGCATTGAGGACGACATTCGCGTTAGCCCCTCTGACGCCCTCCAGGGCGGTCAGCTCTAAGTTGAGGCCGGAGGGGAGTCGGGTCGGGAGGAAACTGAAGCTGGATGCGGTCTTCTCGACCCCGACGGTTTCGGCCGCGCAGGAGACGGTTAGGGCTTGGATGAGGAGAAGGTCTTCTGCGTCCAGGCCCGGGTAGGACGTTCCACCCCGCACCTGATCCACCCGGATGGGGGTTTGGGTAAGGGCGGCCATGCAGAGAGCGGTACGAATGAGCGCCCCGCCGCCTTCACCATAGGATCCGTCGATAAGGATGGGGGCGCTAACTTGGGGCAATCTTTTACACCTTAAGCTTGAAGATCAGGAACTCCAAGAGCTTAAGAGCATACGCGAAGAAGATCAAGCAGATGCAGCCGAGCATGACCTGCTGCGCCCAATCCGGGACCTGGACAGTGGAGCTGTTGCCTGCCATTGTTGCCTTCTCAATCCCCTTCTGGATTTCACCCACGACGCCATGCATCACCAGATTCAGCGGCACCCAAAGGAGGCCGATGATCGCGATGAAGCCTATCAGAACGCAAGGAAGGGCAGCCCGGTATTTGTGCTTCTGGTGCTCGTTGTAGATGACGCACTGGCGGCAGCGCTCCATCTTTTGGAGTAGGGTGATCTTGTTATTCTGAGGAATGTAGCGAGCGGCGGCCACGGCATCCTTGGGGATGGCGCGGTTTTCCATGGCGCCCTTGATGACCTCTTCCTCGCACATGCAGCCGACCTTTTCTTTCCAGCACGTCCGCTTGGCGTGATAGATGGGGCAGCGCTCTCGGACGAACTTGCGGCAATAAGGGAGCTGCCAGCACTTGCCCATGAAAACGTTCTTTCGGTCGGTCTCTTCCTTAATGCCCTTGCCGTACTTGAGCTGGTCGGCTTTAATGCCCTGCTTCAACCTCGTTTGAACCTTAAGAATGACGTCCATCAAGAGCACGCCTGCGGCCACGATGCCCGCACCGAGGCCTGCGTGCTGCATGCCGATCGTCGCTACGAGCGCGACACCGGTGTCAGACGAAGGCAAGATCATCGGGAAGTAAATCGGGGCTGTGTAGCAGGCTAGGGCGGAGAGAATCTGGACGATCTCCATCCAGCCTTCACCCCAAAAGAGGTAGGCGGAACCAATGTAAAAGGCGAGCAGGCCCCCCGTGAGCACCTTGCGGAACAGCTCAATATATCCCTGGGCCGCAGTCTTATCGGCGGCCGCTGTTCCCGAGAAAAGGACGACGTAGTAGACGAGAAAACTCAGGCTTATGAGCGACGCAGCTAGTCCTGCCCACATCAAAAGCTTCGCGATGGACTCGAGGACGCCAAGGAGGCCCTCGGTTACTTGCTGCTCGGTATGGCTTTTGGGCTTAGGGGTGTAGCTCATTCTGGGTCCTGTCTATCGTTTCACTCGCTCGAGATAGGAGTCCGTTCGGGTGTCCACTTTCACCACGTCGCCAATGTTTATGTGGAAGGGAACGTTCACCATGGCGCCGGTCTCAAGCTTGGCGGGCTTGGTGCTGCTGCCACTGACTGTGTCTCCCTTGAATCCGGGATCCGTTTCCGTGATCTCAAGCTCCATAAAGTTGGGGATCTCGTATCCCAGGATTTCGTCTCCGGCTTGGAGTGCGGTGATTTCCATCTCTTCCTTGAGATATTTGCCCTGTCCGCCGAAGGTGTCCACGCCAACGTGAATTTGCTCGTAGGTGTCGAGGTCCATCAGAACCACTTCGTTGTTCTGTTTATATAGGTACTGCATTTTAAGTTTTTCTACAAATGCAGGCTCTACCTTCTCGCCGGAACGGAACGTTTTCTCAAGCACGGTTCCGCTTTTAACCTTTCTCAGCTTGGTTCGGACGAACGCCCCACCCTTGCCGGGTTTGACGTGCTGGAACTCGATGATCGTGTAAACGTCACCATCCAGATAAAAGCTCATGCCGTTTCGAAAATCACTGGTGTCAACCGCCAAGTTTGTATAGCTCCTTGTATGAGGCTCTAGGCCAATGGGGCTAAGTATGACAGCGAACCTGCTTCAGTTCGGCGCTCCGTCCCTTCACTGAGTTAACACGAGCGGCCCTAGCAGCGGTTTCGGTCTGCGTTGAAGATCGCAAGATTTCGTTATTTATGGGGTGGGAAGCCCTGAGCCTTGAGCCCTGAGACCTGAGCCCTGAGACAGAGCGTTGACCTCGAGATCTGAAACCTGATTGCCCCTTAACGCTCAACGTTTCAAGGCTCAAGGCTCTAGGCTCAACACTCAACACTCAACACTCAACATTAGCGCACTCCTCGGCGTAGACTTCTGGTGATGGGTTGGCGGGTTTGGGTTGGGGTCGTTCTTGTCTGGCCGGTGATGGCCTTGGGGCAGTTTGTGTATCCGAGACCGGGCTACCACGAGCATGGTCCGAATGTTTACAAGGAGGACCCGTTTGTCGTGCATTACCGGCACGAGTTCTTTGGAGTGTTTTCGGGAGACTTTGGGCGGTTTGAGAAGGCGTTTGGGGAGATCAAAGCGATGGCGGCTAAGAACCCGAGCGATGCGCGGGCTCTGGTTTGGATGGGCAACGGGGATACGGTTCAGGCAGGCTTGCTTTGGGCACAAGGGAAGAAGGACGACTCTTTGGCGTTAATCAAGGAGAGCCGGCCGCTTCTGGACAAGGCGGTTGCCCTTCGTCCGGATGATCCGAACATCTTTATGATGCGGGCAGTGACCCTATATATCCAAGGGCAGAATTGGCCAGATGCGGATATTCCTCGCTCAATTTGGGAGGAGTTGCGGTACGACTGCGGGCACTTGATCCGGCTTATGGGACCTAAGATGGCGCGTGCTTCCGTGCATGTTCGTGGTGAGACCTACGGGGAGATGGGGATCGCGGATTTGAAGCTTGGGAACAAGGATGCGGCTCGGCAGGCTTTTGAGAAGGTGATTGAGCTTTGTCCGGGGACCGATTATGAGGGTCGGGCCAAGAAGGAGATTTCGGCATTGGGATCAGGGTTCTAATGTTTGGGGAGTCCGACTTCAGGCGGAGGCGCGGAGAAGGCAGAGGCGCAGAGGACTGGTGGCCTGCTCCAACCTTTCGCGATAAATTCACTTAAAGTCGACAATTGCCCGAGGTAGAAGGTCTAGAAC
>JANYLD010000117.1 GCA_025363835.1 Armatimonadota bacterium | reverse complement strand
CGTCCATTAAATGGGGCAGGGTTGGAACAACAGAATGGTTATTAAAGAGGCGAGCCGGAGGCTCGCTCCGTTCAACTAGGCATGTTTATTGCCTGGTCATGGATCGCCGGCCTACTCATTGGCGCCGCGATCGGTTCATTTCTTAACGTTGTCATTTACCGGACGCCACGGGGAATCTCTCTTTCAAACCCAAAAAACTCGTTTTGCCCAAGCTGCAAACATCGCTTGACAACGCTAGACTTGTTTCCCTTGTTCAGTTGGCTGTTCCTGAGGGGCAAGTGTCGCCATTGCGGTTCAAAGGTTTCCAGCCGCTATTTCTTCGTTGAGCTGATCACTGGCTCCATTTGGGCTGGGCTTTGGTATCAGTATCTGGTGGTGACGTGGGATCCCGCCAAGGGGATCGCCTACGCCTGTGCCGCTGCAGCTCTCGTCACGATTATCTTTATCGACTGGGAGTTGTACATCATTCCGGACCAAGTCAACGCTTGGCTCTTGGTCTTTGGGCTGGCCTACGATGGATGGCTGATTGCTACCCATAAGCCCGGGGCGTGGACTTGGGGCATGCCCAGCGCAATCGCCGGGGCTCTCGTCGGGATCGCGGCCTTATGGGGCATCGCGTTCCTGGGCCGGTTAGTGTTCCGAAAAGACGCCATGGGTCACGGCGATATCAAGATGGCCCGAGGAATCGGGGCTGTACTTTTTCCCGCGGCCGCAGGCATCAGTTTTGGACTTGCAGTGATCATGGGCGCCGTCTTCGGCATCGCCCAAGTGTTCATTTTCAGGAGCAAAGAGGACGAGCCCGAAGTGGTCACTGGAGGGGAACAGGGCGATCTAGCGGTCGCAGAACAGCGCGAAGAAGAGGAATATCCGCCCGAATCAATCGGCTCGTTGTTAAAAAGCGGGATCGGATACGTCCTTTGCTTCGATATAATCGGCCTTTTTTTCCCGTCGTTCTATAAGACTTGGTACGGCGAGGATCCTTACGAGCCGATCTCTGAAGCAACCGGCTTTGAGGTAGAACGGACAATGATCCCGTTCGGGCCCTATTTGGCGCTCGGGGCGATCCTTGCGGCCGTATTCGAAGCGCGGCTTTTGGGCTATGTGAACACCTACATCCATTGGGCCACTCGAGGAGCTACTTTTCTGGAACAATTGAATCTGAGAGGCCGTCTATGACCGGGGGGAGAAGGGAGAAATCGTCTTTGGCCACCCGGCTTCGAGCATTTAGCCTCGTAGAGCTACTTACAGTTATCGCAATCATCACGATCCTTATTGCAATCGCCTTTCCGGTGTTTGCGAGGGCCAAGATTGCTGCGATGCGGAGCTCAGATTCCTCGAATCTGAATTCGCTTAGAACTGCCCTTCAGCTTTATCGTGCAGATCAGGGAGGATTTCCTCCCGGGTTAATCGGTTACGTCACGCCCTATCAGAGCGGCGCCGTAACTTTGGCAAACGTCGTTCCCGCCAACCTCTTGAAGGGCGCCTTGTATCCGCGTCGTGTGGATGCGATCAGCACCTTCAAGCCATCGCAGGACCATGCGGGCAACCAGGATACGACCCATGCAGTTTGGCCGAACAAAGATCCTCGTGCCCTTGGCGCTGCTCCGATTCTGGACTTGAACGGCGATGGGGTGGTCAATAGTGCCGACGATCCCGCCGGGGCTCGCCAGCTTTACGGGCCGACGGATGGATATGTGATGGTAAGTCAAGCCACCGTCACGACCGATCCAACCCAAGCGGCGAATTTCTACAAAGTAAGCGGCTACGAGGTTGCCGAGGTTGAGACACCTTCAGGCAAACAAGAAGAGCTGCATTACGCTCCCTTTTGGTCGGTTTGGGGATTGGGAGGCGGAAACCTCTCGGACGATCCCCGTCAGCTGGGCTACACGGATCCGCCGGAGAGCACGGTTATCACGTGGAACAGCTATTTCCGAGATTACGACAGCGGCGTGCCCACAAGGAATGTTAACGACATCGTTCTGTTCCTGTCCGGAGGCGCCAAGAACTATGATTCACGCGACGTGAGCGAACGATCGTGGCGGGTCATGCCTCGCTAATTTCGGGTTAGAAATAAGTTCAAACGGTAACGCTTTTGACGGCAAAAATGACTAGCCCCAACGGGCCCGACACGAGACGATTGCGACGCCACCTTTCTGTGGCGGGCACCACTCTCGTGGAGCTGCTGGTAGTGATCGTGGTGCTGAGCATCGGCATCCTCGCGGTCCTCCAGATTTTCCCAAGCGGACTCCGCATCTTGGCGTACAACCGCAACGCGGAGATCGCGACGAAGCTTGCCCAGGATGAGGCGCAACGGTTTGTGGGCAGGTCGGATCAAATGCCCGAATCGATCGATCCGGTCTACTACCAATACGATCCTACGAGCATGACGGTCAAGACGTATTCCGACCGTTTCCGAAGGCCTGGCGATTACAGTCTTGTGAACACCGGATCGCTTGACTCGACCGGCAACGTGGTCGACAGCGGCGGGCACACCTTGGGCTACTGGCCTTACCTTAGCGGACCAAACCTGTTCCGGAGGGTTGTGGGCGAGGGCGGGCGAGTCCCGGCGCCCCGACAGGTAGGCGGCTACTACGGCGGGTTGATGGTGCTCCAGTTCACCCCGATCGCTGTCAACCAGTTAGACCCCGGCAAGTTCCAGATCTATGGCGCTGATATGAACCGGCTGCTAGGCACCCCCCAAACCGGCGAAACGCCTCAGTCGTTCCAATACTATGTCCAGAACATCGATCAGCCGACAAATGCGAACCTGATCCTTCCGGCGGATTCTTCGATTCAGAAGACTTATCGGCTCGCAATGGCGTTTTATGTCAGCAAGGGGGGGACCACCTACAAAAAGGACCGCGACGATATCCCGATCACGGTTGCGCCCATAACAGGTGGAGGTTTCTACACCCTCTCCTTGGCAAATGGCGACCCGCCGATTAATCCTGCCACGATCACTGGCCCACCACAGAATCCCGCGCAAGGTTGGCTCGACACGGGCGAAACATTCGTCAGCGCGGAGTTGGAGTCCATTAGGGTGGCTCGACAATACGAGCCCATTCTCACACCGGATACGTTTAGCGATCCATACCAATACAAACTGCTGGACCAGAGCTTAGGGTTGATCCTGTTCAGCGATCAGGCCTACAATACGTACGAGCTTAGAAATGGCCGTAGAGTGCCGCTCGAAGCCCACGTCAACTACGACGTTTACGACTGGCGGGTAATGCGGGACGAATTTCGCGTGCCGGACGGCCAAGTCCCGCAAGTCAAGCTTGAGTTGGGCAACTGGAAAATCCTTGGCCACCGAGACGTGGATAACACGGTTTACCAGGGCCTAAGCCCGTTCATTCCCGACGGCAAGAGCTCCTCGAAACGCAGCGACATGATCTTCATGGACATGGAAACGGGAGGGATCATCCTTCCCAAGTCTGCAACTCGGTTGAGCGGGGGCACTCCTCTTGAACTGATTCACGTCGATAAGTCCGTTGGCATCGCCACCTTTTATGATGCGGACAACGATCCCAATAACGGTCTTACCGGCGAGATCGTTTACCCAGGATCGACGCTGGCATCAGACATTAATTTAACGGGCCGGTCTATCCGAGCGATGTACGAGTCGAACGGAGAGTGGATGACCCAGGTCTCCATGGCGCCCGTGCAGTTCAACGTCAGCCAGACGCCGGACCCCACGGTGTCCGAGTACTACGTTGGGGGAACACAAGTTGGAGCAGGCTCCGCAACTCGAGTGTATTTCCCGCTTTCCAGTGCGGGCCAGAGGGTCACGATCGACCAGATTTGGTACACCGATCCCACCAATCCGACACCCCTTCAGTCCATGAACGACCAAAGCTTTCTGATTCAGACCAAACCCGCCGATTCGACGGGACTTGCCTATATCGACATCCACTCGGTCAATCCTAATGCCTCCGCGTTCGACACGACCACCTACGGCTACGCGGTCAGCGGAGTGAAAGGGGCAAGCATCACCGTTCGCGTTCTCTGGAATCCTACGAAGTTCGAATTCACCACCGATCCCGCCCAAAACTTAAGCAACCTCGAAGTTTGGGCACGGTCTTGGCGAAGCACCGTCGCGGAGACTTATTCAAGGAGGCCGGGCGAATGAAGCAATCTCGGATCTCGGATCGCGGATCGCGGAGCGTGGAGCGCGTAGTGCGGGACGCTGACCGTATGCTCAGCACTCAGCCCTCAGCACCCAGCTCTCCTCACTGGACGCTCAACGCTCAACGCTCAACGCTCAAAGCCTTCACACTAGTAGAACTCCTGACTGTGATGGCCATCACAGCCATCTTGGTCACGTTGATCGTTGTGCCGCTTATTCAAGGCTTTAACCTGACCCGGCAGGGACAGGCGATTGCCCAAGCTGAGGACAACGCGCGTCTGATCTCGAACAGGATTGCAAGCGAGATCGGGAACGCTGCAGGGGTACGCGACAACACAGGGCCAAAGGGCTCCATTACCGTGGTTGTGCCAGGCCCCGCGGGCGGCGGCGGACTCCGGCCGGATGTGCCCGAAACACTTCCATACGCCAAGATCGACATCGTTAAACCTGCCGAAGGGGACCCTACAAAGGGACCCAGCGGCGCGTTCATCAACCCTGGCACCGGCAAAGAAGATCCGACCCTGCACGCTCCCAAAGGTCAGATTACGCTTCCGCTGGCCCCCGGCTCAACGATTGTCCGGTATTGGATCGCTTTGCGTGAGCCGTTGGATGGGCAGAATAGGCCCCTTCGCTACACGAACCCCTACGAGGGAGTGATGATGGCGAAGTCTGCCGGCCGAGACAACCTTTACTCGCTCTACCGCGCGGAGATCCAGCCCTACGTTTACACCTCGCAAGGGCCGGTGGTGAACGCGGCTCTGTTCCAGGACGCCAACAACGACAACATCCCGGACGACATCGACGACCCTGCGTTTTTCACCATGCTTCCGACCACCGATTACAATCCAACAACGATGGTGCTGACCACCTCCGGCACCGCCAAAGTAAAGCGAATCCGAAACTGGCAAGGCGGCGGCGTCGCCACGGAGTCGGTCACCAATCCGTACAACCCCGGGGGCCCCAAGATAACGATTCAGTGTCCCCTCGGACAGGCGAAGGTTCTCACCGAACTGTCTCGATTTGACATGATCCAGCCGCAGTTCGATCTGCGATCTCGTCAGGTCATCTACGACAACACCACCGACTACGTCGAGCCCACAACGACGCAACCTCGGCCGAGGATCATTCCTCTGGCGCAGTTTAAGCCCACCCGAGTAAGCAGCGACCCTGCAGAAGGGGAGCAAGCGGTGCGTCTTGGAGAAGAGGCAGACAATTCCACCGACATCGCGCCAGACGTGTTCACCACTCGCCTTGGCGGCTGGGCAAACAGCGTTATTCGGACCTGGCCGGGCAAATACGGAACCTTCACCGGTTTCGATCAGACGAATCCGAACACCAACGAATATCTTGTTGGACGGACGGATCCTCGCGCCGGCCAGCCTGGTTTTGCTCCTGGGTTCAGCATCTACTATTTCGATCCTGATAGTGGCGGAGAGCCGACCCTGGATGGTATCGAGCTGTTCGACGTTGCCACCTATCAGCAGGGCGTCTCTAATTCGACCGCCTATCCATTTAGCAACGCGATCAAGCAGGCTGACAGCCGGTCTAACTGGTTGGGCAATGCTGACATCGCGAAGATCCGTACGATCTTCACACCCTATTTCCCGGACAGCCTCGCCGGCAAAATTATAGGAAGCTTTGGCATCAACGAAGTGGGCTCCTCCGCCTTGCTTACACCGCCTAATGATCCGAACAACTTGCCCCAGTCTCTGACCGGACTTAGTTCGAGTCCGCTGCAGGACACTGGCGCCGGTGAAAACTACTCGCCTGAGTCAGGTGTCTATCACATCAACGGCTGCTTTAATCTGGTTTGGAACACATATCCCAACTTGAGGCCGGACGTTCAGCGATTTATCGACTTAAGGGTGACCAAGCAAGGAGATGGGATTGCGAGCCCGCTCAACCCCGACCCGACGGTAGGGTTCCCCCGAGCCCGGATCGTTCCCGGCAGCGAGCAGGTGTTTGGTCCAGATCAGCTCCCAGGTGCGAACTATGGCCGCACCGTTCGATATTCGAGGACCACTCAAAACCCCGGTCCCGATCAATACAAAATTAACTACGTCGATCTGGCCGAACCCGACTATGCGGTGATGGGCATACCACCTCCGCCTCCGACCTACACCCCAACGGACTTTACGAGCGCTGTCATCCAGCCAAGATTCAAGGCCGGATACATTCAGCTCAACTCGGATCCCAATGCGCCCCTCCCCAACGGGACAGACCCCGTTCTCCAGCCTGGCAACTTCCAGGTTTTCTACCGATTCCAGTTCACTCATCCGAATGATGCCTTCGCTGTGGACTATGACTCGAGGCAGGTGCTATCCATCAACTTAACAATCCGGACTTTCCCGCAAAGCAACTTCCCGAACGCGGCCGGCATCGCGCTCAAAACCTCGGCAATCGTGAGGAACTTCATCCGGTAATTGACGATGTTCAACTTTAAGCCAACACCTCATATATCGAGAAGAGCCGGCCAAACGCTCGTCATCGCGCTCATCGTTTTGGGTGTTCTCCTCGCCATCGGCCTTGTTTTTCTGGCGATCATCAGCCGGAGCGTCACTCAGACGGCGAACAGCAGGCAGCGATCGATTGCCTCAGACCTTGCCGAAGCCGGTGCAAGATTCGCCCATCAACAGATGCTGCACACCGCCCTCGGAGCCGATTACCGGCCTAATCCGACGACTTTAACACCGGTTGCCGGCTTCCCAAATGTGACCCGCGATCCCGACGTGTACTATCTGCGTCCAGGTACGGGTTTGGGCCTACGCAACGACACGGATCCGCAGCTCGACAAGGGCGGGCCGGACGGTTTGGGACCTTATTCGAGGGTGGATTTTAACAACGGACGTGCGCTGATCCGAATCCGATACGCGCCCAGCGATGCTAACATCTTCAACAATCAGGCAACCGGTCCCCTCCGCAATCCGGGCCGGGCGAGGATGTATACGATCATCGAGACGGTCGGCCGCCCGGGAAGGTTGACCTTTAATGATCCAACTTCCGCGAACTCCGGAAACGCGGTGAAGTTTCAGAATTACGCGTCTACCACGGAGTTTAGAGCCACTCTGGCCGACATGAAGCGCTTTGACGCGCAGATCACACCTTCTTATACGGACATCGCGTTCGTCTCGATCGGCATTGTTGAGAGCGCCGAGTACATCACGAATTTGTTCGAAGTGAGTCGGGCGGCAGAGATTGGAATTCCCAGCGAGCTGGGCATCGTGTTCAAGAACGTCGACGTGGCGACCGGCAAGGACATCACTTCGAACGCGCAGACGACCACGGGATTGTCGAAGATTTACGGCGAGAAATTGCCTATGTACAACTTCGACAACCTCATGTCACCGACTTCGGCTCCGGTGGGCGTGGGCGGTTCGATATTCTCTAACGCCGATCTCGTGATCAACGGCACCGTGTTCGCTCACCTCAATGCGCCGCTAGGCGACCTGATAGGGACAAGCGGATTGATCTACGGCTCTGACCAGACCTCAACGTTACAGATCGAATACAACAACATCGATGCGTTGCCCCCTGCAGGAACGGGCCTTTACCAGCCTTCCGTCGTCGGTACGTTCCAGAACGGAACGAATCCTCCTTTGGACAGCAGGAATCCTCTTTTCAGCACCTTTCACGGAACGATGAAGGACAAGATCATTGGGGTCGACAGCGAGGGCTTTAGCCGGGGTCTGGGTCCGAAGGTGGCGCCCGATGCCTTTGGCGTAGATCCAGACACGGGAATCTCGCGCTATATAGAAAGCACGCGTGAAAGCGGCAAGCTTGCCGGCAACGGAAACAGCGGCAGATTTGGCTACGGACAAGGGGTTTACGTGAACAACTTCTCGGATCGGCAAATCCCCGCCGACGAGCAGGGAAGAGCTCAGGTTGGAACCTCCGAGTCGCAGGCCTTTGACTGGCTCAACCCGAATAACGGGCAAGCCGGGTCGGGTTGGCAGGGACCTTTTTATGTACCCCGAGGCTCCTATGTCGAGCTTGTAAATGACGGTTTCTATATCACTCGAGACAGCCGTGCTCCCGCATCTGAGGGATTCTGGAACGGCCCGGACGGCAACGAGCCGGTGGATAGCACCGGCGCGCAGGTTCAGACCGGAACGATTCGGTACCGGCTCGGGTTTGGCACGGACGGCTTGGTCCATATCATCAATACTTTCACTCCTGACCCTGCAAACCCCGGCCGCGCGATTGATATCAACGCCACCCCGACGGGCACCACATTCCAAGATGGGCCTATCTTCGACGGAGTCCTGTACTTTGAAGGCAACGTTCGCGTCAGGGGCGTAATTCCGCTGGATGCTCAGCTTACGCTTGTCTCAAACGCGACCATTTACATAGAAGGCAGCATCACCAAAGGCGTCACCAATCCAGACGGAAGCCGGCTAAACCGGCCGACGAAGTCCATGCTGATGCTTATCGCACACGACTACGTGGCGATTAACACAACCCAATTCTTTGGTCCCGCAGCCAACCAGGCGCTCGAGCCGGTGAATGACACGCAGAGCGCGATCGCCTTCAACCCGGTCCGCATGCGAGTGGGCGGGCAACCTCTGAACTTTGTGAACGAAATGCCCCTCGACCCATTGGGTCCGACTGCAAATCTGATCGACCCGAGCTCTTGGAGGCCCTACGCCCTGGATTACAAAGATCCAACCGATACCAGCACCAGCGATCGCATCACGACGAAGCTGCTTCTGACCCACACGATGGACGACGGTCCTGCTCCCTCCACGTTCATCTCGATGGATGTCAACAATGGTGTCAATCAGCAGCCTTCGCCGTTCACGGCAACCGCCAACGACTGGGTCTACAACTTCCAGCTATCCACCAACAACGCCGCATCGCAACCTTATTTCGATATCCCTACCCCCCCGCCTTATACGCCGAGCGATTTCGCGCCGATCTACGGACTCGGAGTTGAGCCTTGGCAGCGATACAGCCGTTTTGAGAGCATCGCGTTCCCACTCGTCGAGAGCGACTTTGTTTACGACACTGCCCCGGGCCACAACTATGTGATCGAAGGCAAGCGGCCGAGTCCTGCACCCGGAGGAAACTCCCCGGACCCCGAAGGCGACTACGTGATGTTCACGAACGCCACCAACAACTATCAAATCAGCCACAACAACGTGGGCACGGACCCCACGAACGACTATCTTTTGGCCCGTGCAGCCATGGTTCCTGGGGACGTTCGCATCGAGGCTTCGATGTATGCCGAGACTGGCTCCTTCTTCGTAATCCCCGGGCCCTCGTTCAATCCAAATCCCAACGATCGACGGGACGTGTTTGATGCGGCGGTGGCGGCCGACGGTGGCTTTGGCTCGCAGGCTGCTATTCAGCAGGCGCAGCAAGAGCGGCTCGAAAACTACGGTTCGAATCCAGAGATTCCTTTCTACAGCGAGCCGGTGGACGTTCGAATTTCTATCATCGGATCAATCAGCGAGAACATGCCCGCGCCCATCGACCAGCAGGCGCAATGGATCAAGCGCTGGGGCTGGATTCCTGCTCAGGAGGGATGCGAATACGACTTCACGGGCACTTCGCCGAGACCCGTTTTAATTCCAAAGAGCCACGTGCCTTCGGGGTACAACATCGACCCGACCGCGCCAACTCCGTCTCTGTATGTTCCCAACCTGATCGTCAGTTACGATCCGGCGCTCGCAACGGCAAGGGTGAATGGCTTTGATACTTCTTCAGCAAACGCCACGATTCGCTTGGACCAGTTCGGCAACATCCTCCCTCCGTTGCCCAGGCTCCCGGTGAGTCCGACGTTGGCCTATTTTGGTGAGGTGAATCCTTGATGCTTCGAAGACTTCTGGTCCTTATCCTGCTCGTCTTGGGCTCCGCCATGGCCTCCGCGCAGGTCCAATATGCTCAGAAGTCGACCCCCATCAAGGCCGGTGTCCTGCTTGTCGACAGCTATAAGCTCGGCATGTCCGGCAGTCTTTACGATGCGAACGGTGCACCGTTCGTTTGGTACAACCTTGAGCATTCCAATGGTGTAAAGCCCGCTGACTGGAGCTTTGTGAATCCGCACGCGGCAACGGTCATGACCCAATCGATCATGAATCGATGGGATGGGGTGTTAGGGTCCGGCTCCGGATTGGATGCCGCGCCCCCTAATGGAGTGGGCGGCAACGTAGCAGGCATCGGGCAAATCCTGACGAAGGCGTCCGCGCCATATTGGGAGGTTTCTCTCGGTTCTTCGTCCGATTCCCAGTTGGCCGACTATGACGTCCTGTCTTTAAGTGTTCGCGGTTCGCTGTCCCTGACCCCGTTCGAGCGGGAGAAGTTGCGGGCGTACATCGATCAAGGCGGCGTCCTATGGGTGGACGTCGACAACAGCACGGCCTTTGACGCGATCAACAACATCCCCCTCGCGATCGACAAAAGTATGAACCCGGGCGGCCCCATTCAGGCCGACTTGGCCCACCCGATACTCACCACCCCGAACCAGGTAACCATTGCGCAGGTTGCTGGAATGGAGATGGACGGGTCTTCTGGCTTCAGGGCGGTGGACCCGACCAATTACGGCGGAGGGTCTTTGATACCGGTCCTAGAGACGCTGCAGCCAGAGTTCACCCAATTTCAGACCGTGGCCTCCGACGCAAGCGGGACGCTGATCGGCGTGGCGCGAATTGGTGATGGGTTCTTAGTGGTGACCGCGAGAGGCGTCGCGGATGCGCTTAACAAAGGCGTCTTAACCGCGAGCCGTCCCACCGACACCGGCAATCAGCAGTTTTACGCTCTCGCCCCTTCTCTGGACGCGCAAAGCAATGCGGCTGCAAGTTTGATCGTCAATGCGATCAGCCTGGGCTCCAGCTACCGCGAGTCGTTCTTCGGGAGCCGAAAGGCCAATGCGAGCCCGGTCGACCTGCACGCTCCACTTCTGAGGACGTTCTTCGCGCCGTTGCCCCTCAGTCCGGGCAACCGAAATTTTGTGCCTCCCGCGACCTACAAGGGCGTCTTTGTCGTCTCTGCGAACGACCGAATCTACGTCTATGACGCCAGCCCAACCGCTGATCTGGATGGCGACGGCAACCCGGACGACGGCTTGCCGGAAACAGACCTTTCTTCTGGCCTAGACCTTTTGTGGACCAGTCAGACCATGCCCTCCCCAATCTCAGCGCCCAGTTGCGTAAGCGTTCAAAACCCAACTGGAAGCGCCACGAAGGACCAGATCCTAGTGGTTGATGCCAACGGAACGGTGCACGCGTTCAATCCCTTCTGCTTCATGCAGGCCCCCGCCCCCGCGGACCTCAGCAACGTTTCTGAGGAATACAACGTCACGCCTCCGGGCGGCTCATCGGACTTTGACTTCACGGAAGACGGACGCGGACCCTTCGCTCCCACCATTCACAACGGGATCGCCTATATCTCCGATACCCAAAGTGCGGTGACCGGCCGAGTAGGACGACTCTGGCTCCTGGATCCCTCCGCCGCAACGACGGTCAATACAGGCCCTAACCCCTGGGTTATTGGAGGCTCGAGTAGCACGGGAATTCCCGAGAGTTCTGGACCTGCCACCGTGGGCTACATTCCTGTTCAAGACAACTCTGGCGGGCAAGACCTTGTGGCCTATATTCCCACCCGAGCCAATCCGACCGCGCTTGGAAGTCCAGATCAGACGTGCGGAATCACAAGCGTTTGGATCGGAGCTAAGGGCGAAAGGCCCCAGGATGTGCAGGTGGTCGGCAGCAGTCTGGAAGTGACGACGCGCGCGAATTTGGCCGGCCTCAAAATATATCTAGGCGCTGCCTCGGACCCGCTTGGAATCAAGGTTTCCGTCTTCCGATCCTCGACAGGCCAAGCACTCGATGCTGCCACTTTGGCCAGCGTGTTGTCTGGCACCGTGACCCAGGGACCCGACGGAGTGTTGCAACTGGGGTTGAACGGGGCTTGGGATCCGGACTATTCCCTTAGGCTCGACTATATGATCGACTGGGGCTCGGGCTCGTTGACGCTAACGGAGCAAGTCCGAAGAGGAAGCCTTTTCTTCCCGGATGCAGCTCGAACCAGACGCGTAATTGGCGCGGTGGCTTTAGCATCCAATGGAAGCATCTTTGCAACGGTGAGCGACCAAGCCAAGGGGGGCGCGCTTTTCGCATTTCGCGAAGAGGGAAGAGGCTTGTTCCGGCTACTGTATCGATACGAGCTTTACGACGCCCACCAGATCAGCCTTTCAGCCGCTTCGCCCGTGAATTACCGGGAGACCTTTATCAACGAAGACCCGGTGACCACGTTGGTGCCGTTCTTTGCCGGGCCGCTTTCCAACCTAACGATGGAAGGAGCGCCCTCTGTCCACAACGGAATGGTCTTTGCGACAGCGACTGCCAGGGTAGGAACGTTTAGCTTGCCGGTGACGATCCTGATGGCCTTTAAAGCCAGCCCTGAGCCAGTGAAGATCCCTGTTGGTAACCTTTCCGACACGTTCGTTCTTGTGCAACCGGACATCGCCCGAAGCGTCAATCCCACGGAGCCGGAGACGTTTACGATCATGCAGCCCACGCAGTTCACTTATGAGCAGCAGGGGAACGGCGGGTATGTGAAGATCGACAACTTGATGGCATCGAGGACGGGAACCATACAGCAGGCGCTTAGCTCCAGCCAACCCGTCATTTTAAGACAGTCTGGACTGCCGGACCAGCTCATCGAGCCGGACGGCGTTGGTGGAAGTTGGAGCCCGCTGATGTGGTACACGATGTTGGAGGGCACCGATACCCAAAGCCCGACCATGGTGACGGGCAACACGGTGTTCGTCGGCGGTAATTCTAAATTACCGGACATCCTTTCTAATATCCCTCCCGGATCGGCTACGGACCGAGGAGTCATGTTTGCGATGGATGCCGATGTGCAGCCGCTTCCGCCGGACGCCTATCCAAACTCCCTTAGGCCCTGGATGATCCAGGTGCCCATGCTCACAACGTCGGGCGGCAATATCTCACCCAACCCCGTGATCCGATGGCCTCAGACTTCCGGGCTGACTTTATTTGAAGACTGGAAAGTTCGATATTTCCAGACCGCGCTCAGACCTGGCGACACGTCTTACGGCGTGGCTGCAGGCGACGGTTCTCTGTTCACATGGGGGGCATCGACCCTCTATGGCTTTAGCCGCGGCGACCTGATGGTTGCAGACGAGGGGCGACTTGTCCGGCTGGATGCCAGCGGCAATCCGGAGTGGGCTTCGGACACTAGCATCGGCGCAGGTTCCAACGCTCAGCAGACGAACACTTCGACGACTCGATCCTTGGTGCGGCCAGTGCGCGCTTATCGTTTGGGATCGGATCAGATGGTGATCGCCGATCCCGGCGGGAACCGAGTTGTAAGGATGAATTTGACAGGCAAGGAACTGCGGTCTCTCTCTAAATTCCTCCTAGACCCCACGTACAGGCCCGACGGCTATGTCTCTAGCGAGTCAACTACGTTGGATACTCCTTCGGACGTGGCAACTTACTCCGCCTACGTCACTTCAGGCCAAAATTTCTTATCCAACCCCAACGCGCTGGAGTACTGGGTCTACTACCTCGTCGCAGATTCCGGCAACAAGCGGTTGATCCAGGTGGTCGACAGGTATATCGCGGATCCTTCGACGAGACAGATCCTCGGCCCGGTTGAGGACGTCAACAACGTTCAACAGTTGGGCGTGTTGACATGGCATTCGCCATCGAACTACACGGGCAAGCAGTTTAGCTACAACAGCGTGGCTCGCGTGTTCAATCCGGCGACCGGCCGATTCACGTACGCAGGTGGCATCGGCAATGCGACGCCGACGCCGGCAGGCCTTGGGCTCGACACCACGACAACCTCGACGTCGAGGGACGCGATCAGTGGAAACGGCGGCATCGTGCTCTTCGACGGAGCCCAGACCGTCGTCATTCACGACTTTACAGTGCCCGCCATCTCCGCAAACATGTATTACAACGAGACGACGAAAACGTTTATCTCTCCGGCCACCAATCAGCGTATAAGGCCCATTGGACACGTGACGTCGGTGACCATGCGATACGTCAGCGTCGGTGGGGTGAACAGGCTGGCAGTCATGTTTACAGATTCGAGCGGCGTATACGAACTGTATCAGCCGACGGTTGGGCAGGATCTTCCCTGGGTTGTGCGGTGGGAGCTACCTCGGGAGATGTACAAGTCAATGCGCCGCGACCCGACGACAAACATTCCAACCGGCGCAAATCCGCGGGATCTCACGGCGATGTTTGCCCGGCGCCTCGATTCGGGGGAAGTCATCGTCGTCAATGGATATATGGGAAAGACCAGGGGCCAGACTCAGTTCTCGGGAGAAGTGGTGGTCCTGAACGGCGACTCGGATCCGGCCAAAGACAACACTCAGCCTGGTTTCGACTTCGGCAAACAAAACTTTGGATTCTCAAATCTGAGCGTGCGGCTCCAGCTTTCCCAGTTGACGGGAATTCGGAGTATTACGGCTCCTGTATTTGCAGACTTACGATGACGGTGAACTTGCTATGAAAGGCACTTGGATTGGACAAATGGTATCGAGGCTTATGGGGCCGCTCCTGCTGCTCGCCGTTTTGACGGCGGTGGCCTGTGCCCAGGGCGATTTTCCCACCTTCAAGGGAGGCTTCGATCGCACCGGTAAAAACAATGCGCCAAATAGCAGTGGACCCGGGGCCGGCCTTCTGAAGTGGTACCACCCAAACCCTACCGACGGTGAAGGTCGAACGCAGACAATCGACAACGCAATGATGCCGACGGGGACCGATCCCCAATACATCAGGGCAATCGGTTCTTGGTTAGAGCCCGATCCGTCCAACGAAGCTCCAAGCGCATACATTCCACCGGACATATTCTTCCCCGCGGCGGGCGTCAGCTATACCGTTTCCACAACGGTAACGGCCGGTGCGGCTGGGGTCAATCAGGCACTTGCCAACACAACCGGAATATTTCCGGGAGTGCCTCCAGCCTGGCCCGGCGACACCCTTAACTTCGCGATCGCAGCCGCCAATCCGACGGTCGCGTCTGTTACCGACCTCAACAACTTGGTTTTGGCCACCCCGGTCACCTCCACAACAGGTGAAACGGTCAAGGTAACGAGTCCTCGGCCGGATTATGTATTTGCCAAATCCATCCCATCGTCGCCACTGGACAACACGGTGCCTTTAAACCCATCGGACACTCTGAGCACCTTCACCTGGTCGCTGCGGAACACCGTTCCGCCGACTCCAGGTGGCAGCCTTTATGACGGTCTCAGCTACGCGGTTTACGTTTATCTTCCGACCGGACCGCAAACTTCTAACGGGACCCAACAACTTCCACAGGACGTGTTTGTCTACCGCATCGACGATGTCGACGGATCGCATATCGTGACGGTGAACAGCAGCAGCGCGACAGCAGGGGGTGGTTGGATCCGAGTGGGTCTCGATGCCAACGGTAATGCCGCGCTCTACACCTGCGATGGAGTTCATCCTATCAATGTCACGCTCTTCAATACAATTCCACGCGACCCCGCCACGGGCAATTTGACGCAAGCAGGCCCGAACGCCGTCGTGTACGCGGACGCTGTTCGTGCCGTTCCCGAGTACGGTTTCTATGCGGCTACTCCGATCGTGAGCTCTTTCAACACGGCAGCGGGCCCCCTCACGACGCGGACGATTGGGGTTCTGAACGAGGAGGTTCCTGGCCACAAGACGCTATCGACAACCGTTATAACGGGCGCCAACGCGGCAGTTCAAAATCTCGTTTCGACAGTCGGAATGAACATCGGCGATGTCCTCAGTTTCGGAACGCCTGCCGCAGCAAGCGGCACCATCGTATCAATTCCCGACTTGACTCATGTGCAGCTTGCGGCAGCGGTCTATACAATGGACGGCGAGGATGTCAGCGATGCCAGCGTGTTTCAACATGTCACTAGCATCAAGGGCCTTGTCACCAGCTATGCCTATGACATGGGCACTGTCAAATGGAAGTTCTCCCCTCAGCAGGAAAGCACTCTGACATTCGAGGAAGACGACAACAATCCGAACGTGCCTTCACAACCCCCCGGGAGCCCTTGGGTGAGCAGTACTACTGCAGCCAACTTTAGAGGCGCGGACTACCTTTCCGCCCCTTCGGTTATCGTTCCTCCTGCTACGTCCGCATCCGCCGCCGCC